>DIXV01000033.1 GCA_002436115.1 Streptococcus sp. UBA6071
GCGGTGTTAAAAATGATCGTCACGATGATCCCAACCATAGCCATCAAGACCATAGCCATAATCATCTCGACAAGGGTGACCCCTCGTTTCTTTGTTTTTTTCACTAGTCTTCACCTCTCGTGCTTTAGGTTAACCCAAGCCGCCCCTTTCACTTCTTATCCCTTCTATAGCCCAGTTGATGACGACGGTATGGATATAGTAGTCATCGCTGCCTTCCAACTTGGCTTTAGAGACAATCGTAATATCGTAATCACTGCTGTCCGTTGACGTTATTTTAGTAACTGGATCCGTTTTGAATGCGCCTGTCATCTCAATCTCAGCTGTCCCATTTGGAAAAACATGGGTAGCGGTCACTTTTTCAGTGCTCGTGCTTTTTCCTTCCGCTCGCTTTTTGAACTCCTCATACAGAGGGGTTGGGGTTTTGGCGCCTTCTTCCCCGTAATAAGCCCCCAAGACCAGCTGAGAGCCTGATACGGCGACATACTTGGCCTTTAGGTACCTTGCCATTCGAATCGTTTGGACACTGTTGGTATTGATGACTGATGCCGTGACGGCGACCAGTGCGGTGATAATGACCATAGTGAGGATGACCATGGATAGGGTCGCCCCTTTTCGTTTTTGTCTTTTCATATGTCCCTTTCCCTCCCTTTCATCTTATCAAAGGCTTTATTCTAGTAGGATAAAGCCTTTGATAAGATCCGACTGCAGAGCAGTCGGAAATGTAGAGTTTTAATAAAATGGAGACTTCCGTAAAATTAGTTTGAGAAGTCGTAAGTCCACGTTTTGCTTACAACTGATTGTGCAGTTGATGTGAAGGTTGAAGTCAATTTTTTGTCCGCAATCCTATGGGCTACACCACCAGCGTTTCTAGCAAGTTCGTTTGCTAACAAAGCACCCGTATTCGTGTCATTCATGTTCATGTACGGCTTCAAGGCCTCAATACTAGTAATCTCGTTTATTTGAGCAGCTGTATCTTCGCCTTGTGCAAGGTGAGACTGGATAGCTGTTACCAATTGACGGTGTTCAGCATTGATCCGTGATTTACGTGCACTTTCTTGGAAGGCAACGATACGTGGAATCGCCACTGCTGCGATGATAGCGATGATGATGATAACAACGATCAACTCAACGAGTGTGAAACCTTTACCTTTTTTCTTCAAGTTTTTGCGCATAGCTTGTAATGTGTTTAACATGTGTTTAATCCTCTTTTTTCTTTTCTTTTCTTTTATTTCTTTTTGTGGTGTGCTGCTTAGCAGCAGCCGCTACATCCGGCTGGGAGACCCTACAAACTCCCAGCTCAGCTGGACTGATATAAGAAGCATTCGTGTCGCTTCTTACTTAGTGTTTAAGTCATTGGGCTCAAAATAGAAAGCTCTTTTGACCTAAGGGGTGCTAGCTCCCGCTTCGACAGCACTTGCCAGACCAAACATTGGAAGCATGATTGAGGCGACAATACCGCCGACCAGAACCCCCATTATGATGATAAGGACTGGCTCCATCATGGCTAGTAGCTGCTTGATGGCCGCTTCCAGCTCCTCTTCGTAGTAATCGGAGGTCTTGACCAGCATGGTCTCTAGAGACCCTGACTCCTCCCCAATCTTAACCATGGAAAGCATCATGAGGGGGAAGATTTCCGTCCGTTGGATCATGTCCGTCAGCCGCATCCCCTGTTGGATCCCCTCGCTGACATCTGCAATCTTATCCATTACACGTGCATTATTGGTCGTGCTCGCCGCAGCTTCCAAGGCATCTACCAGAGGGATTCCCGCACTGGTCAAAGTAGCTAAGGTGCTTGAAAAGCGAGCGGTCACGATTTTCTGCATGGGGCCTTTTAAGAGCGGAAGGGATAACTTCAGACTGTCTATCTGATAGCGACCGGTTTCCGTTTTGCTGTAGCGATTAAAGACAAAGCCTCCTCCTACAACAATCGCTAACAAGATATACCAGTAACTTTGTAGCCAGTTACTAGCTCCTAAGACCATACGGGTAGGGAGTGGTAACTCTGTGCCACTGCTGTCAAAAATACTTTTGAATGATGGAACCACGAAGTAAAGCAAGGCAATGACAGCAAAGACCACCATGACCAATAAGATGATGGGGTAAATCATAGCCCCTTTAATCTGGCTATTGATTTTAACCTCTTTGGTGTAATGGATGGACATCTTTTCCAAGACTTCGTCCAACTTCCCTGTTTTTTCACCTGCTTCAATCATATTGATTAAAAGCTCGGGGTATAAGTCATCTTGCTTTTTCATAGCCACAGAGAGTTGGCTACCCTCTTTAAGCTCTTTACTGATATTTTTCAGGGTCGAACGCAAAATCTTCGATGTTGCCTGCTGTTCTAGGATATCCACTGCATTATTAAGCGGGATACCAGAATCTATCATAACCGACATCTGCTTACAAAAGAGAGAGATGTCTTTGGTCTTGATCTTCTTGGCTTCAAAGAGGGTGATTTCGGTTGATCCGACACTGACGACCTTTTCTTCTATGCTAATGGGTTTCCCCTTAGACCTTAGCTGAGAGATTGCCTCTGACCGAGATGGTGCTTCTAACTCAAGTGATAGCACCCCTCGTCGCTCATCTACGTACTTACATACAAATGTTGCCATTTTTTAGAACCTCCTAAACCATCTTCTCTACTTGAACACGGTCAACTGCATAGGATAACAATGTCCGTTTATCAATGATATTTCGCTGATAGAGACCCATCAAGGAGGTGTCCATACTAATCATCCCCATCTGAGCACCTGTCTGGATAGGGGTTAAGAGTTGGTGAGTTTTCCCTTCACGGATGAGGTTTCGGATAGCTGGTGTGGCTATCATGATTTCAAAGGCCGCTGTCCGTCCTTTTCCTGTTGCTGTCCGCATCAATTGTTGGGAAACAACACCTTCTGTTACTGCTGACAGCTGCACACGGATTTGCTCC
>DIXV01000140.1:0-6618 GCA_002436115.1 Streptococcus sp. UBA6071
AACCTGAAAATCAAAGGTTTTAGGAGTTCCCCAGCGGCGTACTTCCACATTAGCGTCTTCATCTTCACCGATAGGGACGCTATCGTGAGGAAGGTTCGGCAAGACAGTAATGATAGCAGTTAATTCTTGGTCAATTTGAGTAATGTCGGCATCAATCGCTTTAATATCAGCAGATAGTTTCTGAGTGACTAAGATTTGCGAATGAACATCCTCTTTATTTCGTTTTGCTTGGGCAATAGCATCAGAAGCTATATTGCGCTTGGCCTTGAGTTCTTCAGAGGTGACCAAAAGAGTTCGGCGTTTCTGATCAAGTTCCTTTAGTAGCGTTAGGGTCTCTGCATCTACCCCACGTGTGGCTAATTTTTTAGAAACGATATCAAAATCAGTGCGAATACGTTTTAAGTCTAGCATGGTGTGTTCTCCTTTAAAAAACACAGGATAAGTCTTGCTGGAGTGCTTTCGCACGGTTCCATCCAGCTTCAACATCCTGTGCACTTGATTGTTTTAGTTATGGGTTGCTTTACGATAGAAGGTCACTTCTTTATCCAATCTGTTTGCAATAAGGTCAGACTTTTTGGAAAAACGAGGAAGCAACTTGTTCGTTTCACCTATTATACAAAATTTTAGAGAAAATGTAAATATACTGATAAAATAGGCTCTTACTTGTTTGGTAGGGGTGTCTTCATTGACTGTTTGAGTATAGGGGAATCACTTGCTTTTTCGTTTAAAAAGTTGAGCAGTCTTTTGCAAAAGAGTTGGTAGTTTGACCACCTTATCATTACCAATATGTTCGCGAGCGATTTTTAAAATTTTTCCAGAATCTTTGGATGCGAAAAGGAATTTTCCACGATCGGTGTAGATTTCAAAGTGGCGACTGACTTTTCTTCTAGAGACATTTGCACCGATTTGATTGATATTTTCCCAAGGGATCTGAATATAGTCTTCAACATTTTTATCGTTATAAAACTCTAAAGATTTATCTCCCAATAAGAATTTTCCGACAGTCCCTCCCATTCCTAGGTAAGAGACACCGGTTGTTTGAAATGAAATAGCTGTGTTTAAGGATTGGGGCATGAATGACTCCCTTCTATAATATTTTTACCCATTATAACATAATAAAAAGAAGGTTGCCCTTCTTTTTATCAGATTACATGATACCGCCAAGACGGGCAAGAATCCCTACGACAAATAAAGCGAAGATGATTAGGATTGGTGAGACCTTCTTTTTAAGTAACCACATACAAAGGAAGGTAAGGAGCAGTCCCATCAAACCTGGGATAAGTGTATCTAAGTTCTCTTGGAAAGAAGTAACTTTCTCAGGTGTTTGGGATAAACCTTGACCAACTTGTTCAAAAGCTTGACGAACGCCCTCACCACCTCTTGGAAGCTCATCCCAATGGATATAGGCTTGTTCATCTAATTGGACTGATGAAACGTTAAATGCAAAGTTTATTGAGACCCATCGCTGCACCAGTGCAGCAAGGATGAACATCCCAAGGATGGAGGCCCCTTTAGTAACATCCTGTAGGATACCACCGGACATGTCTTTAGTGACCTCAGAACCTGCTCGGTAACCAAATTCTTGAGTATACCACAAGAAGGACATACGAATAAGGTTCCAAAGGACAAAGAATAGAATTGGTCCCATGATGTTTCCGGTCAAAGCAAGGGATGCTCCCAAGGCTCCTAAGATTGGACGGACAGTAAACCAAAAGACAGGGTCGCCGATACCAGCAAGGGGTCCCATCATACCGATTTTAATCCCTTGAATAGCGGCATCATCAATCTTAGCGCCATTAGCTTTTTCTTCCTCGAAGGCCAAGGTAACACCGATAATCGGAGCAGCCACATAAGGATGGGTATTAAAGAATTCCATATGACGTTCAAGTGCTGCTGCCTGGTCTTCTTTACTAGTATAGAGTTTTTTGATTGCTGGGATGAGAGCATAGGCCCAGCCTAAGTTCTGCATCCGTTCGTAGTTCCAAGAACCTTGTAGAAAGGTTGAGCGCCACCAAACTTTTTGGCGGTCTGATTTTGACAGTTGAATTTTTTCTGACATTTTAAATCTCCCTTCATTTAGTAGTCTTCTAGGATGTCGCCAATTGGGTCATCAGATGCCGACCCGCCACCATTACCTGAACCACCTTTTTTAGAGAGATTGAGATAGATGAGAGCGATTGCAACACCAAGACCACCAAGACCGATAAGAGTGATCTGTGTAAGGGCTGCTAAAACAAAACCAAGAGCGAAGAACGGCCATACTTCGCGAGTAGCCATCATATTGATAACCATAGCATAACCTACGGCAACAACCATACCACCACCAACATTCATACCGCCAATTAACCAGTCTGGCATAGCTTCAAGAGCTGACTGAACAGCACTGGTTGGAATTGCGAGAAGTAGGGCAGCTGGAATAGCGATACGAAGTCCTTGTAAGACAAGAGCCATCAAGTGAAACCGCTCAACGCCTGCAAAGTCACCTTTTTTAGCAGCTTTGTCAGCACCATGTACCAAGGTCACTGAAGCTGTACGAACAAGTGTTGTGAGGAATAATCCTGCAACAGCAAGAGGAATCGCAACACCCTGTGCGACACCAATCGCATCACGAGAGAAATTCCCCCCTTTAACGAGGATAATCGCAGCTGCAACAGATGCTAATGCAGCATCAGGAGCAACCGCAGCACCAATGTTAGCCCAACCAAGGGCTACTAGTTGAAGAGTACCTCCAAGTATGACACCGGCTTCAAGATTACCAGTTACAAGACCAATAAGGGTACAAGCAACAATTGGTTGATGGAATTGGAATTGGTCAAGGATACCTTCCAGACCAGCTAAGAAGGCAACAAGAACGACCAAAACAACAGAAATAATAGAAATATCTGACATTATTTGAAATCCTTTCTATAATTGGACTAATTATTGAACATTAGCCTTGTTAATCAAGTCAAACAAGTCCTTTTTAGAATCGTTTGGCACTTTACGCACATCAAATTGAACACCTAGACTACGCAATTTTTCAAAGGTTGAAACATCGTCTTTATCCATTGATAGAACGTTGTTAATCATCGTTTTACCCGTAGAGTGAGCCATGGAACCAACATTGAGTTCTGTAATTGGAACTCCTCCTTCAATGGCTTCAAGAGCTTCCTGAGGTGTCTCAAAAAGAATGAGTGCGTGGGTATTTCCGAAACGAGGGTCTTTAGCCGCCTCAACCAATTTTTTGATTGGCACGACATTTGCTTTAACTCCCCCTGGAGCGGCCTGTTTGATTAACTGTTTACGCAGATCATCAGAGGCAACCTTATCAGAAGCAACAATGATACGATCAGCTTTGGAAGCTGGTGTCCAGTTGGTTGCTACTTGTCCATGCAGGAGACGTGTGTCAATGCGAGCTAAGTTAATTTTTAACTTACCATCACCAACAACAGTTCCCTCTGGGATAGCACCTTGTACGTGTTTTTTTCCAGCAGTTGCTTCAGAGGCAGAGGTTTCTTGAGGTTGAAGTTCTTCAGGTAAAACTTTTACGCCTTCCTTGGCCTCCTTGATAATATTTGCGGCTACTTGCTCAACTCCAGCAGAAGCATCCATCATACGCTCTGTATAGGCTTGGATAAGCATGGGTAAATTGAGTCCTGTGATGATAGCCATCTTGAGGTTTGGGTTTTCACCAGAAATACGGCTGGCTTGGTTAAAGGGTGAGCCTGACCAAAGATCAGCCAATACCAAGATTTCATCGTCAGTATCAAATTGGGCAATAGCATTATTGAACTTGGCATATAAATCGTCTGGGCCTTCACTAGGCATAAACGTGACAACTTGTACCTTTTCTTGTTCACCGAAAATCATGGAACCTGATTGGTAGATACCCGATGCAAATTCACCATGACTCGCAATAATGATTCCGATACTCATTATTGATTCCTCCTTAAAAATTTTTTATATTTTAGAACTCAGCAATGTTGAAAAATATAATTTAAGTATAAAACGCTTACAAGAAAATGTCAAGCTATTCTTTCCGCTATTTTATCTAGGGTTTAAGGCTGTTTAGGTAAAGCCGCATTCCCATGCTGATTTCATAAATTGAAATAATTTTCAGATAATTTATCAAAATTTATCAAGTTATCTGAACACATCAAAAAGAGAACTAAATATCCAAGTATATTTTTCGGAGAGCTCATAAGTGAACTAAAATCAAAAATCTGTCATTCCCTACATGTGTTTTGCAATGCATAGGAAAGGACAGATTTTAAATAAACATTTAGGAAGGAGAGGGTAAAAGTCATAGAAAAAGCTTTTGCAATTGATGGGCGACACCATCTTGGTCATTAGTGAGGTCCAGTTGCTGGTCTGCAAATGGAAGGAGACTAGGATTTGCATTTTTCATGGCATAGCCAGTTTCCGCTAAGTGTAGCATTTCCTCGTCATTATACTCATCACCAAAAGCGATGAGTTGACTTTTGTCCATATTAAGCGCCTCCAATAGGTTTTTAAGGGCATAGGCCTTATTGACACCTTTTGGTGTACACTCAAGGATATTATTGGGTCCTCCCCAGGTGCTGACAGTGACATTGTTAGGATAAAAGCCTTCAACTTCCTTGGCTAAGGCATATTTATCAGGATGTCTTGTTTGCATAAGAATAGCATTTGGGGACTTGGTAATGCGATCAACTTTGAGTTCAGAATGGTCTTCAATTTTAGAAACAGCAAAGAGTTGAGGAGGGATAATGTCACGGTTGGTATGTGTGACGTAAAATTTTTTTCGGTATTCACTGGCAATAAAATCTGCCTGAAATTCAGTTTCTCGCTTTAAGATGTCTAAATAGACCTCTTTGTCAAGGACTCTCTCATGCTCAAAAGCCCAATTCTGATTGGGGATATGGGTCAAAGAACCATTGAAATTAATTAGAGGACCGGTCATATTTAGTTCCTTGTAGTAATTAAGGGACATACGGTAAGGTCTCCCTGTTGTGATAACAACGAGGTGTCCTTTGGCTGCAACAGCTTTAATGATTTTTTTGGAAAATGCGCTAATTTGGCTCTCGGAGTTCAGCAAGGTACCATCTAGATCAAGTGCAATTAATTTTTTCTTCATAGCCTCCATTTTAACATAAATAGGAAGAGGATGACAGTGTGGACTCCTCTGGAAAAAACTGAGCAAGAATTGGCTTTTTTTAATTCTCTATTTTCTCTTTTTGAAAAAAGGGGAAAATAGATTGAAAAAACGAATATTTTGTTCTATAATAGTACTATTATTCGTAAAAAGGAGTTTATTTCCCTAATGATGGAAAAATTTTTTAAGTTAAAGGAACACGGAACCGTAATTTCAACGGAGCTTGTCGCAGGGCTGACCACTTTCTTTGCGATGTCCTATATTTTATTTGTCAATCCTAGTATTTTGGCAATAGCAGGCATGCCAAGTCAGGCTGTTTTTCTAGCAACTATTATTGCAAGCGCCCTTTCTACCCTTGTTATGGGGCTTTTTGCCAATGTGCCGTACGCCTTGGCACCCGGTATGGGACTAAATGCTTTCTTTACCTATACAGTGGTTATTGGTCTTAAGTTTTCTTGGCAAGAAGCCTTAGCAATGGTTTTTCTTTGTGGTTTATTTAACATCTTTATCACCGTTACTAAGTTTCGAAAAAGCATTATAAAAGCTATCCCTCTAACCCTCCAGCATGCGATTGGAGGGGGCTTAGGTGTTTTTATTGCATACCTTGGTTTTAAGAATGCCAATATAATTACCTTCTCGACATCAGCTGCTGACATCATTACTGTCAATGGGGTTTCACCAACCGATGCAACAGCTGAAACCTTTGAAAATGGGGTATCTTCGGTTTTTGCCAATGGGAATGTGGTTCCTGCGATTTCAACCTTCACGGATCCGAATGTCATCCTTGCTGTCTTCGGCTTGGTCTTGACAGCCATATTAGTGATAAAGAACGTTCGTGGTGCTATTCTTATTGGTATTGTTGCAACAACTCTCCTTGGGATTCCTATGGGGGTGGTTGACTTGTCACAAGTTAACTTTGCCAATAATAATTTTGGGACGGCCTTTGGTGAACTAGGGACAACCTTCCTAGCAGCTTTTGACGGCATGGGTTCGCTCTTTAAGGATTCCAACCGTTTACCTGTAGTATTGATGACGATCTTTGCCTTTAGTCTTTCAGATACCTTTGACACCTTGGGAACCTTTATTGGTACAGGACGTAAGACTGGAATTTTCTCTGCAGAAGACGAGGAAGCTTTAGAAGAATTTTCTGGATTTAACTCAAAAATGGATCGCGCTCTTTTTGCAGATGCTATCGGAACATCAATTGGTGCCTTATTTGGGACTTCGAACACAACAACTTATGTGGAATCCGCTTCAGGTATCGCAGCAGGTGGTAGAACAGGTCTGACAGCAGTCACAACAGCGTTGCTCTTTCTGTTATCATCGTTTCTAGTACCAATTGTAGGCATTGTACCAGGAGCTGCGACAGCTCCGGCGCTTATTATTGTTGGGGTGATGATGTTGTCTTCCTTCCTAGATGTTAATTGGGCTGAATTTGAAGAGGCCTTACCAGCCTTCTTTGCAGCTATATTTATGTCGCTTTGTTATTCCATCTCTTATGGAAT
>DIXV01000140.1:6871-10887 GCA_002436115.1 Streptococcus sp. UBA6071
CTTTGGGGGGCAACTGCTCTCTTTATCTTAAACTTTGTCATTCTAGCAGTGTTGTAAGCTGTAAAAGGCAAAGGAAGCCCTATCACCCTTTTGTGACTTTCTGGAATGGTCGCTCTGAGATTGAGACTGAATTGAGAAACTCATATGAAACAACATATTTGAGTTGGGATTTGTTTCCCGACTCTTTTTGTGTGAATTAGCAGACTGGGAGTAGCTTTAGCCCAATCTAAAAGAGCAATAGAATTGGATACGCTGTCGGAGAACTAATCGCATTAGGGAAGCGAAGGGGTTACACTGAAAAGAAAGAGTGTGTGTTAAAGACTCGGTGAATGCAAAAAGGGTCTTGCAAGGAACGGCTAGAAGAAAGACTTTTGAGGTGCAGAAATTGTCTGTCGCAGAAAATGGTGGCAGTAATAGATGATTTCTGATATAATTTCTTTATGTTTTATAGTCAGAATGAAAATGAACTGATGGAAATCGGCTATACCATCGGACAGAAACTCATTGCACAGGATGTCCTAATTTTGACAGGTGAATTAGGTGCGGGAAAAACAACCCTAACCAAAGGTCTTGCAAAAGGGTTGGGGATCCAACAGATGATTAAGAGTCCAACTTACACCATTATCAAAGAATATAGAGGTAGGCTGCCTCTCTACCATTTGGACATTTATAGAATTGGCAACGATCCAGATTCCATTGATTTAGATGAATTTATTTTTGGACAAGGAGTGACCGTCATTGAATGGGGGATGCTTTTGGAGGATAATCTACCAATAGCATATCTTGAAATTCTTCTGGAAAAAGAAGGTGATGGGCGACGATTGACTTTGAAACCACGAGGAGCAAGATTCGAAACCTTATTAGCAGAACTTGGAAATCATTGATAAAAAAGTGAAAGGCTTCCATCTTTTTCAGTTATAATCTATTGAGGTAGGAATTTAAGATCCTTATTCAATTAAAACTTGGATTTAGATGCACAAACCTAGAGATATGGTGACAAAACAAAAGAAGGAGAGTTTCTGGCTGTCGACTTGCTTAGTGAGGAGACAGATAGACAATTTAGAGATATGCGACGAATGACAATCGGAAAAAAAATTATAATGATGTTGATGGGGCTTACCTTGACGACTTTGGCAACTGGTTTGCTGTATTTTTTCACTCTTTCAGGACAAGCTGAGAGCTTGCTAAAAGGGATATACAACCCAGTTAGCATTAAAGGAGTAGAAGAGACTAATGAAGTTATCGAAGCTACCGACCCTTTGACCATCCTCTTTATGGGGGTAGATACAGGTTCTGGTTCACGTTCGGACGAATGGGCAGGTAACAGTGATACCATGATTTTGGTAACCGTTAACCCCAAAACCAAAACAACAACTATGATGAGTTTGGAACGTGATATTTTGGTTAATCTATCAAATAGTACTGGAGATTTATCTGGTTCTCAGACCAAACTCAATGCTGCTTACCAAGAAGGTGAAATCGGAGGTGCCATCTCTACAATACAGAATTTAATGAATATTACGATTGATAAATACGTCATGATCAATATGCAAGGGATGGTTGATTTAGTTAATGCAGTTGATGGGATAACCGTTAACAACAAATTAGGCTTCACGATTTCTATTGAAGAACAAGAGCCAGAGTACACCGCAACGATTGATCCCGGTGAGCAAAATATCAATGGGGAGCAGGCTTTGGTTTATGCACGGATGCGTTACCAAGACCCTATTGGTGATTATGGACGCCAACAGCGCCAACGGGAAGTTATCGAAAAAATCATTGAAAAGGTTATTAGTATGGATAGTTTGAGCTATTATCAAGATATCCTAGAAGTGGTGTCTGAAAATATTCAAACAAATATCCCGCCTACCACAACAAGTATTCAGCAACTATTAGGCTACCAAGACGCATTAAAGAATATCAAGTCCTATCAGCTGACGGGAGTTGATGCGATGTTTAATGAAACGAGCTATCAAATTGTTACCCAGCCCCATCTGTTAGAAATGCAAAACATTCTCCAGACATCTTTGGGCAAGGAGAAATACACGAGTTTAAAAACATCAGCTATCCTTTATGAAGATGTTTATGGTTATTCTGCAGAAACACCTGATTACTCCGGAGAATCGACAGGAGCAGCGGACGCAACAACTGATACTACGACAGAAACAGCAGTTGTGGAAGACTACAGCTATGGTTATTAGCCAAAAAGTGAAGTTACTAAAAACCGATTTGCAAAGGCAAAATCGGTTTTATGTCTTTTAGGGCTTGGGTTTATGCTCCGAATCCTTTGTTTGTAAAAATGGAATTTGAGCAAGATGAGCTTCGGTTTCTTTTTGGAATAGTTTTACCCTGTATCTGAGGTCGGCTCCGGCTTTTTTAAGGGCGGGAACTTGTTGCTGGATACTATCAAGGTTCTGCTGGATAGTTCTCCAACTCTCTCCAGCCTCTTCAACCGTCAGTTGGCTATCTTTAAAGAGTTGTGCGAGTTCTTTTCCATTACGGACTAAATGATAGGCAGTATAAGCTGAAGCTCCTGCCCAAATAAGGTGTTTCAATGCCATTAGTCATCCTCCAGGTAAAGTGTCTTGGCTAGTTCAGCTAGCTCTTCAATAGGGGGCTCTTTCATCTCGAGTGTGATGCGCAGACCATCCGGTTCTTCCAGTCGAGGAAGGAGATGGACATGAGCGTGAAAAACAGTCTGCCCAGCCGCTGCTTCATTATTATTGAGAAGATTAAGGCCTTTTGCTCCTAATTTTTCTTTGAGGTGACGTGCGATTTTTGGCAAACGCGCAAAAAGTATGCCCGCCATCTCGTCAGTCATTTCAAGAAGATTAGAAACATGCGTTTTTGGAATGACTAAGGTGTGTCCTCTTGTGACCTGAGTAATATCTAAGAAAGCCAAAATGTGGTCGTCCTCATAAATTTTTGAGGCTGGAATGTCTCCCGAAATAATTTTACAGAAAATACAGTCAGTCATAAATTTACCTCGCTTTGTGAATCTGTTATAATGATTATACCAAAATAATTGGAGAAATGAATGTTAAACGTTAAAAACGTAACAGGTGGCTATGTCAACATCCCTGTTTTAAAAAATATTAGCTTTGATGTGGGTGATGGTGAGTTGGTGGGTCTTATTGGCTTAAACGGCGCAGGTAAGTCAACAACCATAAATGAGATTATCGGCCTTTTAACACCTTATGATGGAGATATTTTAATTGATGGTCTCACGCTTGAAAAGGATTCTCTAGCTTATCGAAAGAAAATCGGCTTTATTCCTGAGACTCCGAGTCTCTACGAAGAGTTAACCCTTCGGGAACATCTGGAAATGATGGCCTTAGCTTACGATATTCCCAAAGAAGATATCTTTGGCAGGGCAGAAAAACTGCTGAGGCTTTTTCGCTTAGAAGACCGATTGGACTGGTTTCCAGTCAACTTCTCCAAAGGGATGAAACAAAAGGTGATGATTATTTGTGCTCTTGTTACTGATCCGAGTTTTTTAATTGTTGACGAACCTTTTCTAGGCTTAGATCCGGTGGCTATTCAAGATTTGATTGCCCTGCTGGAAGAAGAGAAAGCTAGGGGAAAATCAATTCTCATGTCCACCCATGTCCTTGATTCCGCAGAGAAAATGTGTGATCGCTTCGTTATACTTCACCAAGGAGAAGTAAGGGCACAGGGAACCTTAACTGAATTGCGGACAGCGTTTAACCAGGCAGATGCCAGTCTTAATGCCATTTACTTACAGTTAACCGAGGCGATAGGATGAAATCTATTTTTAATAAACGCCGTCATGCGTTTCACCGTCAGTGTCTCGGCTACCTCAAATACGTTCTAAATGATCACTTCAGTCTTTTTTTGATGATTGGCTTGGGTTTCATCATGATGCAATACCGTCAGTTACTCCATAGCCTATCAGAGGATAATTGGCCTCTACAGTTTCTTCTCATTTTACTTGGCTTTCTTTTGGCTTTTATGGGTGACTTCAATGCCTATTTAGAGAAAGCAGACCAGCAATT
>DIXV01000140.1:11142-12746 GCA_002436115.1 Streptococcus sp. UBA6071
AGTGTTCAGGTGATGTGTTTGATCTTGCTCTTACCACTTTGTTTAGGATTGGGTTGGCCGATTTGGCTTTTTGGGCTCTATGTATTGCTTAGTTTAGGATTGAAGTATCTAATCTTCCACTACAAAGCTAAGACCTTACAATCAGGACAAACTCTTTTATGGCAGAAAGCCATCAGGCATGATCTGAAGAAAAAACAGGCTGTGCTTAAGTTCTTCTCCTTGTTTACTCAGGTTAAGGGGCTTTCACAGACGGTTAAGCGAAGAGCTTATTTAGATTTTCTTTTATTTCCGTTTAAAGAAAGGATATGGACTTACCTTTTTGTGCGTGCTTTTTTAAGAACAAGTGATTACCTAAGTCTTAGTTTACGTTTAGCCTTGCTGAGTCTCTTCTCTCTTCTTTTTATTAGGCAGGATTTGGTAGCTGCTAGCTTACTTCTTTTAGTAAATTACCTTTTGCTTTTTCAGCTCCTTGCTCTTTATCGTAGCTTTGATTACCAATACTTGACTCAACTCTTTCCCCTCCCTCTTTCCGAAAAAAAACACAGTTTAAAACAGTTTTTAAGACAGGTGATGTTGGTTCTTTCACTGGGGCAAACCTTAGTTGCTCTCATCTTTTTTCAAAACAAATTCCTTGCTTTGGGGTTGCTTCTTCTTCAACTGATTTTTCAGCCGATTTATCTCAATTATAAAATAGAGAAATGGATTGACTAAGTCCTCCAAAACTAGTAAAATAATAAAGAATTTTTAAGGAGACACATATGCATTTAACAGACGATGGGTTGCATTTAGCACCAATTCCTGGATTTAGTGGTAAAGCCTACAAGGGCGTCTATCCTGATGGGGAAGCAGTTTTTGTCAAGATGGATACCACGCCGATTTTGGCTGCCCTCGCTAAGGAACAGATTGCTCCGAAATTGATTTGGTCTAAGCGAACGATGACGGGCGCTATGATGAGCGCTCAGGAGTGGCTAGACGGGGACGTATTAGAACGAAATGATATGGATAGCAAGCAAATTATCAGCTTGTTGACACGTCTTCACCGTTCCAAGCTTTTGGTTAATCAACTCTTACAATTGGGCTATCAGTACGAGACGCCCGCCGATTTAATCAAAACCTGGCAATCAGAGGCTGTGCTTCAGGTCCGAGAAAACACGTATCTACAGTCAATTGCTTTAGAGCTTCTTCAAAATCAGCCCAAATTCAAAGAAGATCATGCAACCATTGTACATGGAGATATTCACCATGCCAACTGGTTGGCGACTAAATCGGGCATGATATACTTAACAGACTGGGATACTGTGCATTTGACCGACCGTATGTTTGACGTTGCGCATATTTTAAGCCACTACATTCCGCGCAACCGATGGAAAGAATGGCTGACCTATTACGGCTACAAATACAATGCCTTGGTTTTGAGCAAGGTGGAATGGTATGGACAATTGTCTTTCCTTTATCAAATTAACAAATGCTTTGAGACTAATAATATTGAAAAAATCAATAGAGAGGTCTATGCTTTGCGCCATTTTCGTGAGTCAAGAGGAAATTATGAGAGTTAGAAAACGTAAGGGTGCAGAAACCTTGCTAGCAACTAATCCCCAGTATGT
>DIXV01000140.1:13046-14905 GCA_002436115.1 Streptococcus sp. UBA6071
GGTTCGGGTAAGGGACGGTTTATCACAGGAATGGCAAGTGCTAATCCAGATATCAACTATATTGGGATTGATATTCAACTCTCAGTCCTTAGCTATGCCTTGGATAAGGTTCTAGAGCAAGATTTGCCTAATATCAAATTATTACGTGTGGATGGTTCGAGTTTGACCAATTATTTTAATGAGGACGAAATCCAACGACTTTACCTTAATTTTTCTGATCCTTGGCCTAAGAAGAAACATGCTAAGCGCCGACTGACCTACAAAAGTTTTTTAGAGACCTTTGAGCACATTTTATCTCAAGAGGGTGAGCTCCATTTTAAGACCGATAATCGCGGCCTCTTTGAGTACAGTCTTGCCAGTTTTTCTCAGTATGGTATGATTCTCCAAGAAGTATGGCTAGATTTACATGCTTCCGAATATGAGGGGAATATTCTAACCGAATACGAAGAGAAATTTTCTCAAAAAGGTCAACCCATCTACCGAGTAGAGGCTAAATTTACGCATTAACATAAGTCAGTGTAACTGTCAGATCGGGACTAGAGAGATTAGGCAAGGGAAAGGAAAGTTTTCTTTGCTTTTTCTAAAAGAATCTGATATAATAATCATTTGTGAGACAACCTCACTTACCCATACCTAGGTGTGGGTCATTAGTCCAAAAGGAGGAACATATCAATGGCTAAATACGAAATTCTTTATATTATTCGTCCAAACATTGAAGAAGAAGCTAAAAACGCTCTGGTAGCACGTTTTGATGCAATTTTGACAGACAATGGTGCCACCGTTGTTGAATCAAAAGATTGGGAAAAACGTCGTCTGGCTTACGAAATCCAAGATTTTCGTGAAGGACTTTACCATATCGTCAATCTTGAAGCAACAGATGATCAAGCACTTAATGAGTTTGACCGTTTGTCCAAGATTAACGGCGATATTCTTCGTCACATGATTGTCAGTCTTGACGTTTAAGAAGGTAGTAGAATGATAAACAATGTCGTGCTTGTAGGTCGTATGACCAAAGATGCAGAACTTCGCTATACGCCAGCTAATCAGGCTGTCGCAACATTTACACTTGCGGTGAACCGCAATTTTAAAAATCAAAGTGGCGAACGTGAGGCGGATTTCATCAATGTTGTGATTTGGCGCCAGCAAGCTGAAAATTTAGCAAACTGGTCAAAAAAGGGTGCTTTGATTGGAATTACTGGTCGGATTCAGACCCGTAATTATGAAAATCAGCAAGGGCAACGTGTCTATATTACAGAAGTGGTTGCGGATAGTTTCCAACTTCTGGAAAGTCGTAGTGCTCGCGATGGACAGGCTGCTAGCAATCAGACCAACAATTATGGTGGTGGTTACCAATCAAGCCAAGGACAGTCACAGTCTACACCAAATTTCGCACGTGAAGAAAGTCCATTCGGAAATACAAACCCGATGGACATCTCAGATGACGATCTGCCATTTTAGAAATGGTCGAATAAAAACTCAGTCGAGTTGGGGTTAAGGTCAAAGGAATGTGCTAGTTTAATTTATCAGATAATCAAGATGGTTTTCGAGATTTAAGAAATTGCTGGTATCCATTTTTCGTGATGTTACACCCACATATCTTATATAAAGGAGAAAAAGATGGCTCAACAACGTCGTGGCGGCTTTAAGCGCCGTAAAAAAGTTGATTACATTGCAGCGAATAAGATTGAATATGTTGACTATAAAGATACCGAGTTGCTTACTCGTTTCGTGTCAGAACGTGGAAAGATTCTTCCACGTCGTGTGACAGGAACTTCAGCTAAGAACCAACGCAAGGTAACAACAGCAATCAAACGTGCCCGTGTCATGGCTCTAATGCCTTTCGTAAACGAAGACTAAGC
>DIXV01000140.1:15189-17233 GCA_002436115.1 Streptococcus sp. UBA6071
TCGGCTCTCTAATGGGTGAATCCTATCAGAGCTGATGGCCTTTTTGTCTAAAAAAGGCCGATTGATTGAGAACCAAAGGTGTTGGAAGTCTGGTAGACTTTCTTAACTGAAAAAGATGTCAAGGACTAGGATGCCATAAATGTCAAAAACGAGAGTTTATAAAACAAGGAGTCACCGTAATGATGACTCCTTGTTTATTGACCTAAGATTTGCTCACAACAGCACTCTTGATATTGTAACGCTTTTTAAGTAGGTATTTCCCACCAAAAGCAATCAAGCTGATGATGAGAGTGACTAATGCTGGTAAGACAGGATTGATTTTGCTTGGTATAAAGGCTGTTAAGCCGAAGACGAGAAAGATTCCTAACATGACGAGAGCTAAGGTAGCTATGGACTTTATTAAACTAGGGCGTTCGTTTTTAGGTTTGTTCATGTGTTGGTAGATATAGTAATACATAGCATACATCATTCCACCAACGGTGGCACTCAAGACAATATGGCTGATGATGCCATAGGTTTGAGATTTAACTGAACCAAAGCTAAGAAGACCCGTAACTATCCCCATGATTCCAAAGACAAAGAGACTTGTATCTAGCCACATCAACCAAGGGTTGTCGTTTTCTTCGCTTTTGTCTATGTGTTTGCTTTCTTCGTGGGTTATTTGATTTGCCCAAACAGTGGGAGCACCATAGAGTTGGCGTGCGGGGATGCCTTTGTTTTGATTTTCTAAAATGGTTGGAATAATGTCAGATAGGATTTCTTTAATCTCGTCATCTGTCTTTCCGTTTTTAATCAGTTGGTTCGTCGCAATGTGGACAAATTCCTGATTTTTTTTCGTTAGGTTGTTAGGGTTAAGATGTTCCATAGCAGGTAAAACTCCAGTTTTTCATGTGATGTAAGGGTCGTTGCCTTTGATTTGTTCTGAGTGAACTTAGAACCATTTTTTTCGAATGAAGTAAATAATCAGAAGCCCGCTGATTGAGAAAGCGCCTAAGATAATCCACCAGAAAGCATGGGGAAGTTCATTAAAGGGGAGAGCATTAGGGTCGACAAAGTTCATGCCATAAGCCGAGAAAATCATGGTTGGTATAGAGAGAACCATAGTAGCAAGTGCTAGAGTTTTCATAATCATATTTTGGTTATTGGAGATGATTGAACCAAATGTATCGGTCATTCCTTTTAGGATGTTGCCATAAATATCAGCCATCTCAATGGCCTGCTGCGTCTCAACTAGCGTGTCTTCTAGTAAGTCTTCGTCTTCTTCGTATTTCTTGAGGAGATAGGAAGAGGCGACCAGTTTTTTTACAATGCGTTCATTCATCTTGAGTGAAGCTTTGAAGTAGATGATGGTTTTTTCTAATTCCATGAGTTCAATGAGTTCTTCGTTTCGTGTAGACTCATGCATTTGGCTCTCTATTTCTTCGCTTTTGCGATCAATCTGCCTTAGGGCTGCTAGATAAATAGCGGCATTTCGGTAGAGGATTTGAAACACAAAACGAGATTTCATAAAGGTGTAGAAATTACGTAAGCGACGATTGATAAAAAAATCAAAGAGAGGTAATTTCTCTAAACAGGTCGTAATAACAACCTCCTCGGTCACAATTATCCCTAAAGGAATAGTCACATAATAGGTTCTATTATTTCGCTCTTCAGAGATAGGAACGTCGACGATAATCAGTTTATAATTGTCTTCAACCAAGATACGAGAGGTTTCCTCGGCATCAAGTGGCGCCCTCAGGTCCGAAATATCGATGTTATAACGTTCAGCAACTTCTATAGCTTCGCTCTGGGAAGGGTTGACTAAGTTAATCCAAGTGCCAGATGCAAAGGTGTCAATTTCTTTAAATTCCGTAGCAGTTGAAAGAAAAATTTGTTCCATAGCCCCTCCTTTTTAGATTTGTGTTTATTGACTAGGTCATTACATGCTTTCTATTATACACTAAAAATGCTTTTTCTTAAAGTGCTTTTTAATTTAGATGCAGTTGGGTGGTTCTGCTCTAGTTGAAGATGCTTCTGAGGCTAGGGATTCCATATCTCAAGGAAG
>DIXV01000140.1:17510-19388 GCA_002436115.1 Streptococcus sp. UBA6071
CTTAAAGACTTGCTGAAATAGGCGGATTAGGGGACTTTTTTAGTCATCAAAAAGTCTAAATGTGCTATAATGAGGGGTGACTTTAGAAAGAGGATATTATGCAAGATAAGATTGTTATTCACGGGGCAAGGGCTCATAATTTAAAGAATATTGATGTGACAATTCCACGCGATAAATTAGTCGTGATAACAGGTTTGTCCGGTTCAGGAAAATCTAGTCTAGCTTTTGATACCTTATATGCAGAGGGTCAGCGGCGCTATGTAGAGAGTTTGTCTGCCTATGCAAGGCAGTTTTTAGGGAATATGGATAAACCTGATGTTGATTCGATTGATGGCTTATCACCGGCCATTTCTATTGATCAAAAGACAACGTCTAAAAATCCACGGTCAACGGTTGGAACGGCAACAGAAATTAATGATTATCTGCGCCTGCTTTACGCTCGTATAGGGGTGCCCTATTGTATTAATGGTCATGGTGAAATTTCTGCCACGTCAGTGGAGCAGATTGTTAATCAGATTTTAGACTTACCTGAACGCCAACGGTTGCAAATTTTAGCCCCTATTGTCCGTAAGAGAAAAGGGCAACACAAGGTTCTTTTGCAAAAAATCCAAAAGGACGGGTACGTTCGTGTGCGAATAGATGGTCAGGTTTACGATGTGAGTGAGGCTCCTGAACTGGCAAAAAACTATGCTCATACGATTGAGGTCGTTGTCGACCGAATTGTGATCAAAGACGGCGTTCGTTCTCGTCTCTTTGATTCGGTAGAAGCTGCGCTGCGTTTGGCAGATGGCTATGTAATCATTGATACAATGGATGACAAGGAGCTACTTTTTTCGGAGCATTACGCCTGTCCAGTTTGTAACTTTACCGTACCGGAGTTGGAGCCAAGACTTTTTTCGTTTAATGCCCCTTTTGGTTCCTGTAGTAACTGTGATGGTTTAGGAATTAAGCTGGAAGTTGACCTTGATTTGGTTGTTCCTGACAGGAGTAAAACATTGAGAGAGGGGGCGCTCGCTCCCTGGAACCCAATTTCATCAAACTACTACCCGCAGATGTTAGAGCAGGCCATGACTGCTTTTGGCGTTGACATGGATTGTTCTTTTGAGGAGTTGGAGGAAGCTGAGAGAGACTTGGTGCTATATGGCTCTGATGGTAAGGAATTCCATTTTCATTATGAAAACGAATTTGGAGGCATCCGAGATATTGATATTCCTTTTGAAGGGGTTTTCACCAATATTGAGAGGCGTTATAAGGAGACTAGTAGCGATTTTACGAGAGGGCAGATGCGGCTTTACATGAATGAGCTAACCTGTGTCAGTTGTCAAGGATTTCGTTTGAATCCTCAGGCCTTGTCTATCAAAATTGGTGGGGAAGAAAATGGCCTTCACATCGGTCAATTATCAGAGTTGACTATCGGAGACCATCTGGATTTAGTCAGTCAATTGGTGCTGTCTTTTAATCAGGAAAGAATTGCCCAGCCTATCCTCAAAGAAGTGAAGGATCGGTTGACTTTCCTAAGTAACGTTGGTCTCAATTACCTGACCTTGTCACGGTCGTCTGGAACCTTGTCTGGTGGTGAAAGTCAGCGGATTCGCTTAGCGACTCAAATAGGATCTAACTTATCGGGTGTCCTCTATATCTTGGATGAACCTTCGATTGGTCTTCATCAGCGGGATAATGACCGTCTAATTGCATCGCTTAAGAAGATGAGAGATTTGGGCAACACCTTAATTGTTGTTGAACATGATGAAGATACCATGATGGCAGCGGATTACTTGATTGATATGGGGCCTGGAGCAGGTAAGTTTGGTGGTGAAGTTGTCGCAGCGGGAACACCGAAACAGGTTGCTCGTAAAAAGACGTCCATTACAGGGCAAT
>DIXV01000140.1:19539-20468 GCA_002436115.1 Streptococcus sp. UBA6071
CCGAAACAGGTTGCTCGTAAAAAGGCCTCCATTACAGGGCAATATTTGTCAGGGAAACGTCGGATTGATCCGCCGCTGAAAAGACGTCAAGGAAACGGGCGGTTTATCAAGGTAACAGGTGCTAAAGAGAATAATTTGCAAACTATCACGGTAACATTCCCATTAGGAAAGTTCATTGCTGTCACAGGTGTTTCAGGTTCAGGAAAATCAACACTGGTTAATAGTATTCTCAAAAAAGGGATTGCTCAAAAGCTCAATCGGAATTCGGATAAGCCAGGAAAGCACAAGCGAATTGAAGGGATAGAACACTTAGACCGGCTCATTGATATAGACCAGAGTCCTATTGGCCGTACGCCCCGGTCAAACCCCGCTACCTACACAGGTGTTTTTGATGACATTCGAGACCTCTTTTCCAAAACTAACGAGGCCAAAATCCGTGGTTATAAGAAAGGTCGGTTCTCATTTAATGTCAAAGGAGGTCGCTGTGAAGCTTGTTCGGGAGATGGTATTATCAAAATAGAAATGCATTTTCTACCAGACGTTTTTGTCCCTTGCGAGGTTTGCCATGGTTGCCGTTACAATAGTGAGACGCTAGAAGTTCACTATAAGGAAAAAAACATTGCTCAGGTTCTAGACATGACAATCAACGAAGCAGTAGACTTTTTCCAACATATTCCTAAAATTGATCGCAAATTACGCACTATTCAAGACGTTGGGTTGGGCTATGTCAGTCTAGGCCAATCAGCCACAACTCTTTCTGGAGGGGAAGCTCAGAGAATGAAGCTGGCTAGCGAACTGCATAAGCGTTCCACAGGGAAGTCTTTCTACATCTTGGATGAGCCGACAACGGGACTTCATACCGAGGATATTGCTCGACTACTTAAAGTTTTAGAGCGTTTCGTGGATGATGGCAATACGGTGCTGGTCAT
>DIXV01000140.1:20583-21152 GCA_002436115.1 Streptococcus sp. UBA6071
CTACTTAAAGTTTTGGAGCGTTTCGTGGACGATGGCAATACGGTGCTAGTCATTGAACATAACTTAGATGTGATAAAGATGGCAGACCACATCATTGATCTGGGACCAGAAGGTGGTGTTGGTGGCGGGACAATCGTTGCCACTGGAACGCCAGAAGAAGTTGTAGCGAATCCTGAAAGTTTTACAGGACAGTACTTGAAACACAAATTAGATAGAAAGCTAGGTGAAGATGATGTTTAACCGATTAGAAAAATTGAATAGTAAGATGCAGGCAGAGAGACTTGAAGCTATTTTAGTCACCAATCAAAAAAATATCTATTATTTGACAGGTCTTTGGGCTTCTTTTGCTGCGGTCTTGATAACACCGTCTAAGCGGGTTTTGATCACAGATTCTCGCTATAGTATTTTGGCAAAAGAAACGGTTAAGGATTTTGAAATTGTTTTAGTCAAAGGGGATTTACCTGTGACTTTATCAGAACTTTTAATAGGTGAGACTTGTCAAGAACTTGGCTTCGAAGATGAGCTTTCCGTAGCTGATTTCAAACGGTATGAGTTGGCATTGGCACCGA
>DIXV01000140.1:21401-21565 GCA_002436115.1 Streptococcus sp. UBA6071
GTTGAAGGTCTTCGTTTGATAAAAGATGCTGGAGAGATTGCAGCGATTAAAAAAGCCTGCCAAATCTCAGATCGAGCATTTCTTGATGTTCTTAACTTTATAAAGCCAGGAAAGACCGATCAGGAGGTGGCAAACTTTCTTGAGTTTCGTATGAAAGAATTAGG
>DIXV01000140.1:21746-22312 GCA_002436115.1 Streptococcus sp. UBA6071
AAAAACCCCCCCCCCCCCCAGGGGGGGGAGGGGGGGGGGGGGGGGGGGGACAAAAAAGGGGGGGGGTCTTTTGATATCATTTCTGTGTCAGGTGAACGCTCGGCTATGCCTCACGGAACCCCTTCATCTAAACTCATCGAAAGAGGAGATGCCCTGACTCTGGATTTTGGAACCTTTTATGATCACTATGTCAGTGATATAACACGGACAATTTTTATTGGTCATGTTACAGAAGAACAGGAGAAGGTTTATCAAACAGTGCTCAAGGCTAATCAAGCTGTAATAGAAGCTGCTAGGGCTGGACTAACATACAAAGACTATGATAGGATGGCTAGAGACCTGATTGTTTCAGCTGATTACGGGTCTTACTTTACACATAGCATTGGCCATGGAATCGGACTTGATATTCATGAAAATCCTTTCTTTAGCAGAGCCGAACACCAACAGCTTAAAGCTGGCATGGTTGTGACAGATGAACCGGGGATTTATTTAGATGGGAACTTTGGAGTACGCATTGAGGATGATTTGGTAATCACAGAGACCGGTTGCGAAGTTCTAACACAGTC
>DIXV01000035.1:0-1413 GCA_002436115.1 Streptococcus sp. UBA6071
TGTCCATTATAAGTGGTTCTTTTCACTTTGTCCTCTTTTCGTTTTTGACTCCTCTGTCGTTACTGGAGATTCGAACATTCTTAAGTTAGTTTTTTAGATGGATTTCAGATACTGTATAATCACTTAGAAAACTTTGCGAAAAATCTGTCCTAGGGGTGAAATACCGCTTACCAAATTCATCAATAAGGATATGGAATTCCTGTGCTTCTTCCAAACTAAAGGCATCAAGAGAGGGGAATACCCTCTTTAAGTCAGTGTAGTTAGAAAACGGTTTGCCTGTCAATTGACTAAAGAGTTTCTGAGCATATTTATCGGCAACAAAAATAGGTTGCTCAAAAACGTAGAGCAGGAGGACATCGGCAGTTTCTTCACCGACACCAAACTGGGCAAGAAGTTGGGAGCGAAGATCCTGATCATGCTCTTGTAAGATTCGATCGTAATCAAATTGGTATGTCGACAGCCAGTTGAAAAAACGTTGCAAAGCCTTGCTTTTGTTCCGATAAAAACCACTGGGACGGATAAGGTCTTGAAAGGTGTCTTGTTCCACGTCTTTTAGGGATTTGAAGTCACCAGAAAGGTGCTGTTTTAGGTTGATGAGAGAGCGTTCAACATTTTCCCAACGGGTATTTTGAACTAAAAAACTCCCTACAATAATCTCTTCCTTGCTATCACCCGGCCAAGTTCCTAAAGGGCCAAGCTGTTCAAGCAGAAGTTGATAGAGGCGATAGATGGTCAAAGGTGTCTTCTTAGTCATTGACAAGGACAACCTTACCAAAAGCTTCTTTACTCTCTAAATAGGCGTGCGCTTTTGCAACTTCAGGAAATGGAAAGATTTTATCGGGTTGGCAAGGAACATGATACCGATCAATATAAGTAAAGAGGGCTTGCATTTTTTCAAGGTCAACGTTACCTGAATAAAAAGTAGTCAAATAAACGTTATGGCGTAGCTGGTCAATGGGGTCAAAGTCTTGTAAGTACCATTGGCCACCCAGTTGGCCAGTCTGGCAGAGAATTCCCCCATCAGAGAGGTAGGCTAAACTATCTTTAATAGTGGCAGGTCCAACCAGTTCCAAAATCTTGTCAAAGACAAGTGTTGTTTCAAGTTTGCCGTCTTTTTCTAAAAGCACTTCTTCATAGCCGATTTCAGTTAGAGAGGTTACCTTACGCCTATCTCGACAAGAACCGACGAGCTTAATATCAGGAAATTGTGCCTTGACTAACTTAGCAAATGCTATTCCTACACCAGAAGTTGCTGCCCTAACAAGTACTCGATCACTAGGTTTTATCTTTAAATTCAAAAGGGAACCATAGGCGGTGTAATAGGTTTCAGGGATAGCTGCCAAATCTGACCAACTCAATTGGCTCTCAATAGGGAAGATTTGTTTGTCAGGAAGAAGAACGAATTCAGCGTAG
>DIXV01000035.1:1626-9258 GCA_002436115.1 Streptococcus sp. UBA6071
TCTCACCCATAATAGACACAACTTTCTGTCCGATAGGAAAGGTCTTGCTGGATTCGATTTCACCCACACACTCAATGCCTAGAACACGTGGAAATTGGACAGAGGGCGATAACCCCTGTCGGGTAAAAATTTCAGAATGATTGATGCCAAACCCTTTGACCTTAACGAGACTCCAGCCTGGTTTAAGGGTAGGTTTTGGGAGATCCACAAGCTCTAGAACTTCTGGACCACCTGCGTTTTTCACTTGGATAGCTTTCATGACGGGCTCCTTTTGCTACTAAATATCAGTATTTCTTGATCTATACTGTTAGGTGTTACCTAAGGGGGTGATGACTAGATTGTCCCAACCCATAATGTTTTTACGAGTTCCTTTTTTAAGGTCTATTTGCTGGATATGATTTATGTGGATTGTAACAGATGAAAGGTTTAGTGTCAAGCTGATAGGTATTTTGGTTACTAAAAGGATTACAGTTTTTTGCTCCTTTTTTGGAATTTTTAGGTTTATCATGCTATAATCGTTATAATTCACTTAAGGAGCTTTAATATGATGACTTCCTCCATTTATGGCGAGTATGCTGATTATTTACAGGAGATTTTAGAAAATCTCACTGAACAAATCCAGACAGCCAATGCGACAGCTAAGGAAGAAAGAGGAACTAAATTATTTGAACACTTTATTGCACGTGTCAAGACACCGGAGAGCATGGCAGAAAAATGTCGTAGAAAACAGGTGCCAGAAACAACCTATTCTGCCCTTAAAAGCATGCATGACAGTATTGGCATTCGGATTATTACAGGTTTTGTTGATGATATTTACAAGACCGTTGAACTAATCAAAGGTTTAGAGGGTGTTCGTGTTGCCACTGAAAAAGACTACATTTATAATGCCAAACCCAACGGTTATCGTTCCTATCATATGGTGTTAGAAGTGGAAACGCCCTTTAAAGATTGCTTGGGACAACTACCTGGAACCTATTTTGTAGAAGTGCAATTGCGAACAATTGCCATGGATTCCTGGGCAAGTCTGGAACATCAAATCAAATACAAACATACCATTAAGAACCAAGAGAGGATCACAAAGGAACTTAAACGTTGTGCGGATGAGCTAGCCTCTTGTGATTTGAGCATGCAGACCATCCGAAATCTCATCCAAGAAAGTGACCACAGAAAATGAAAATTTTATTAGCAGAAGATGAAATTCAGTTATCCAATGTCTTTAAAGCCGCCATGGTTCATCAGGGTTATCATGTTGATCAAGCCTATAATGGGCTAGAAGCTCTTGAGTTAGCCGAGAAAAACGCTTATGATATTATGGTTTTTGATATCATGATGCCTTTAAAGACAGGTCTTGAAGCCTTACGAGAATTACGCAGCAAGGGGGATATGACCTATGCAATCCTGTTGACCGCTATGGGGGAAATTGATGATAGGATTGCTGGTTTAGACTCTGGAGCAGACGACTATTTGACCAAACCTATATCCCTCAAGGAATTATTGGCACGCCTAAGGTCAATGGAACGCCGATTTGAGATAAATCTTGTAGAGCAGACCTTTCAGGTAGGACAGGTTCATTTGGATTTGGAAGAACAGGAGTTGGTGGCAGGGAATTCTATTCGACTGGCCAATAAAGAGGCTAAGCTCATGGCTTATCTGATGAAAAATGTTGGCAAAAAACTAGCAACGCAAGAGATTTTTCAACACGTTTGGGGAAAAGATACAAGTGATGGTACCGATGAGGGATACGTCTGGATTTATGTTTCCTATCTAAGGCAAAAATTAAAAGCCATCAAGGCTAATCTTGAAATTATTGGGGAAGAAAATGGTCACTTTGAGTTGATTGAGTCAGGAGGCTAGGATGTTTGAAAAATTACGTTTACGCTTTATTTTAATTGCCTCAGCAGCCATTAGTGTGATTCTTTTAGCAGTCATTGGGATTTTAAACTCTATTCAATACATTCAGACGAATCGACAAATTGATACTGTTTTGACTGTCTTGACCAATAATAGAGGAAGTTTCCCCAGTGTGGCAGAAGTGAAGGATGAGTTAGGAGAACGCATAAATGAGGACTTGCTTAGCCAATACCGCTATTTTAGCCTGATTTTAGATGAAACTGGCAAACCTATTGCTTCTTACACTGAATCTATCTCGGGCCTGTCTAGTCAAGAAATAGAAGAATATGCCAATAAACTTGCCTCAGATGGTTATGGGCAGGGAGATTTTAAGAATAACGAGCAGGTGTATGCTTACCGTGTTAGTCCTCAGCAGAACAATGGTACCTTAGTCGTGGTAGTTGATGTTACAACCCTCTATGATTCCCGTGACAATCTGTTTAGCCTTTCTCTTATCTTATTTCTAGTAAGTTTGGGTGTTTTTATTCTATTGGTTAGTGCCCTGTCAGGTAAAGCCATTGAGCCCTTTGTAGAGAATGCTAACAAGCAAAAGCGTTTTATCACAAATGCTAGTCATGAGCTAAAAACACCGCTGGCCATCATTTCGGCAAATACAGAACTTCAAGAAATGCTGACAGGAGAGACAGAGTGGAGTCAGAGTACGAAAGAGCAAACCCAGCGATTGACAGATTTAATTAATCAGTTGGTCAATCTCGCTCGTTTGGAAGAACAGCCCGATTTGGTCTTATCTGAGGTTAACTTTTCAGAGATTGCTCAAGATGCTGCCGAAGACTTTAAAGGCCCAATTGTTAAAGATGGAAAGGTTTTAGTCCTAACGATTCAGCCAGATATCAAGGTTAAAGCAGAAGCCAAATCTCTTTTTGAGTTGGTTAATATCCTAGTTGATAATGCAACCAAGTACTGTGATCCAGGTGGGTGTGTGGAGGTTAAACTCTCTAGACATGGAAATCTGAGACGTCGTGCAAGGCTAGAGGTTAGTAACACTTACTTGGCTGGTAAAGGTATTGATTACAGTCGTTTCTTTGACCGCTTTTACCGTCAAGACAGTTCTCACAATAGCCAAACTAAGGGCTATGGTATAGGATTATCTATGGCTGAGAGTATGGTTAAGATTTTTAAAGGCAAGCTTGATGTTACCTATAAAGGAGATCGGATTAGTTTTATCGTACAACTTTAAAGACGGCGTGTTCCTAGGAAAGATGCGCGCTGTAAGGAGACTAAGAAATAGATGAACACCTCCCTGCCTTATCTTACGATTAAGGAAGAGGGAGGTTGTTTTTTTAAAGATAGCTTAATACTCAGAAATGGGTTTGGCTAGTCCCATTTCTTTTTAAATGATTTGTCCGTTTCTTGGCTTAATTTTCTGAAAGGTTAAGCTATTTTAGCTATTAAATAAAGACTTTAACAGTGACTTTATAGCCCTTGGTATGATTTTTTTGTAAAAGCTTCCGTTTTTCCTTGAAAAAATCCTTATTTTAAGGTATCATAGAGGGGTAAAAAATTAACTCATAAGGAGAGTACACAATGTCAATTATTTCTGATGTTTACGCTCGCGAAGTCCTTGACTCACGCGGGAACCCAACACTTGAGGTAGAAGTCTATACTGAATCAGGTGCTTTCGGACGTGGTATGGTTCCATCAGGAGCTTCTACTGGTGAGCACGAAGCGGTAGAACTTCGTGACGGCGACAAGTCTCGTTACCTTGGTCTTGGTACTCAAAAAGCAGTTGATAACGTAAACAATGTTATCGCTGAACACATCGTTGGTTTCGATGTTCGTGATCAACAAGCTATTGACCGTGCTATGATCGCTCTTGACGGTACTCCAAACAAAGGTAAACTTGGCGCTAACGCTATCCTTGGGGTGTCTATTGCCGTTGCACGTGCAGCTGCTGACTACCTTGAAGTGCCACTTTACACTTACCTTGGTGGGTTCAATACAAAAGTATTGCCAACTCCAATGATGAACATCATTAACGGTGGTTCTCACTCAGATGCGCCTATTGCGTTCCAAGAGTTTATGATTGTTCCAGCTGGTGCGCCGACATTTAAAGAAGGTTTGCGTTGGGGCGCTGAAATTTTCCATGCCTTGAAAAAAATCTTGAAATCACGTGGTTTAGTAACAGCCGTTGGTGATGAAGGTGGTTTTGCTCCTAAATTTGAAGGAACTGAAGATGGTGTAGAAACTATCATTGAAGCGATCGAAGCAGCAGGCTACAAACCAGGGGAAGATGTTTTCATCGGCTTTGACTGTGCATCATCTGAGTTTTACGATAAAGAACGTGGTGTGTATGACTACACTAAGTTTGAAGGCGAAGGTGCAGCAGTTCGTACGTCTGCAGAACAAATTGACTACTTGGAAGAGTTGGTAAATAAATACCCAATCATCACGATTGAAGACGGTATGGATGAGAACGACTGGGATGGCTGGAAAGCTTTGACAGAACGTCTTGGGAAACGTGTTCAATTGGTTGGTGATGACTTCTTTGTAACAAACACAGAATACCTATCACGCGGTATCAAAGAAAATGCAGCCAACTCAATTCTTATCAAAGTTAACCAAATTGGTACGTTGACAGAAACGTTTGATGCTATCGAAATGGCTAAAGAAGCTGGTTACACGGCTGTTGTTTCTCACCGTTCTGGTGAAACTGAAGATTCAACCATTGCTGATATTGCTGTTGCGACAAATGCTGGTCAAATCAAGACAGGTTCTCTGTCACGTACAGATCGTGTAGCGAAGTACAATCAGTTGCTTCGTATCGAAGATCAACTTGGTGAAGTTGCAGAGTACCGTGGATTGAAATCCTTCTACAACTTGAAAAAATAGGTTTCTCTCTATCACTTATAAATAGCTGACAAGCTTTTGTAGCGAGAGGACCAAATTAAAGAACACCTCAAAAGTTGGGTATAAAATCCAACCTTTGGGGTGTTTTCTGTTCATGAAGGCAAGTTGAGACGTCTTGCTCATAGCAAAATAAGGAAGTCTCTTACAAGTAGAAATAAGTCATCAGGGAATAGTTAGGTGACTCTTTGTTTAAGTAGGGTTCCTAAATCATGTCATGGACGATGCATTGAAAGGATTGCTCTGCTTTTCTTGCTTAAGGAGGGATAGGAGGATTTGTTACTTTTCTCCAACTTTCTGCCTTCTTGCAATAGTCTTTAGCTTTTACAAAACAGGAATAAGCACAGAAGTAGGAGAGGATGACAAGCTCTAGTTTCTGTATTTGAGGGTCTGTTTTAATGCTTGCTGTATTTAAAGAAAAAGTAGACCTCAGAGATTGAGGTCTACTTGGCTTTATTGAGAAAGGCTAAAGCGGCTATTTAAGAAGGTCAGTAGCCACATCTTCTCCAAACCATTTATCAGAGATTTCTTGGAAGGTTCCCTTTTCATAGAGTTGTTTAAGCGTCGCATTAATGTTTTTAACGAGGGTTTCATCTGCTTTACGAGCACCAACAGCAAAATCTTCCCCTTCAAATTCACTTTCGATAATCGTGTAGTTATCTAGTTCTCCTTCTTGTTTCAGGTAGTAGTTAGCATACACGCGGTCAATGAGAAGACCGTCAATACGATCATTTTTTAAATCAATGAGCGCTTGAGTAAAGGTTTCATATTGGATGGCATCGTTGTCCTTGACAAAATCTTTTAAGATGGTAGGGTTGGAAGAAAAAGCATCATAACCAGAAGATCCAGCTTGAGCTCCCAGTACCTTGTCTTTCATCGCAGCAAAACTTGTGATTTGAGATGATTTCTTTGTAACTAAAACCTGCTCATTCTCCATATAGGCATCGGTGAAAAGAACTTTTTCTTCTCGTTCGGAAGTGACAGAGTAGCCATTCCAGATTAAATCAATTGTTCCATTGTTTAATTCAGTCTCTTTTAAGTCCCAGTTGATGGGTTGCCAAACAATGTCAATACCATATTCTGAAAAGACGGCTTCAGCGAGATCAATATCAAAACCAACGTGTTTGCCAGTTTCGTCTTCATATCCCATAGGGACAAAGGTGTCGTCAAAACCGATGGTGATTGTTTTTGATGATTGGTAGGTCTCCCATTGATCGGAATCTGTTGATTTTCCTGTTGAACTACAGGCAATTAGGGCAAATGACGTAAAAAGAGCGGCTGCTCCTAAGAGAATTTTTTTAAATGACATAGACTTACCTATCCTTCTTTTATTTTGGATTAATTTTTAAAATATGGTCTGAAATATTTTCGGCAAACTGCAAATCGTGGGTAACAACAATTTGGGTGATGCCTGCCTCACGATTTTGTAAAATTAATTTTTCGACTTCTTGACGTAGTTCAACATCTAGGGCACTGGTTGGTTCGTCATAACCGATAATCTGAGGATCAATCATCATAGCTCTAGCAAGAGCGACTCGTTGTTTTTGCCCACCAGATAAAGAAAAGGGATACACATCAGCGTGGTCAGTCAGCCCTAACCTTTCAAGAAGATGAAGAGCCTTTTTCCTGGCTTCCTCTTTAGGGTGATTCATTGTTTTAGTTGGTGACAAAATGAGGTTGTCCAAAACAGTTAGGTGAGGAAAGAGTTGGAAATCTTGAAAGACAAAACCAAGGAGGTTTAGGTTTTCAAGGTGGTTAATTGAAACCGATTGGCCGTTATGGATAATTTCTCCAGAGTCAATTGTCTCAAGTCCTGCTAACATGCGTAGCAAGGTAGTTTTCCCTCCACCAGAAGGTCCAACTAAGGAAAGCACCTTGCCTTCTTCTACAATAAGATTAAACTGGTCAAAAATCTGTTTTTGGCCAAAGCGTTTGGAAATCTTTTTTAATTCTAACATAGCATCCCCTTACTTATAGTAACTAAATTTTTTCTCAACACGCTTAGAGATGAGTGTCACAAGACCAATTAGAATGAGATAAATGGCACCTGCAATAAACATAGGTGTTAATGTTGCATCACGATTAGCAGCTGTTTTACTTGCTTGGAGAAGGTCGTTGACACCAAGAACATAGACCAGTGATGAATCTTTGGCGAGGTTAATAATTTCATTAAAGACGCTAGGAAGCACAATTTTAAAGACTTGTGGCAAAATAATATAGCGAATAGTCTGAATGGGAGTGAACCTTAAAACTTTAGCAGCTTCGTACTGCCCCTTAGGAATAGCCTCAATTCCTCCTCGGAATATCTCTGCGAAATAGGCAGCATAATTCAGTGTGAAGGCCAAGATTGCAGCTGGCATACGGTCAAACGAAATACCGATGCTGGGGAGGACATAATAGATGAAAATGAGTTGCAGGAGGAGAGGTGTACCACGCATAATCCAAATATAAAGATTTAAGCACCATTTCAAAGGTTTAAAATGTATTTGCATGAGAAATGCTATAAGTGCTCCCAGAGGGATAGATAAAACAATGACAATAAAGAAGACCTGTAAGGTAACAGTCGCTCCTTTTAATAAATTAGGTAAAACCTGCGAAATATAAGACATATCATCTCCTAAATAAGCTAGATATTCCTATTATACCAAATTTTCTAATATTTTGACCATTTTTAGTAAAAAAAAGCTATCAGGTCGCAGCGGTAGCCTAGACCTGTTTTAAAAGAGGATATTATTCGGGAATGGTGTGGACCATATAGGTACAGAAAAGACGACCAAAGGTCAATCAGAGATCATCCGAAAGAAACATTTAGTCGTCTCTTGTTTATAAGTCAGTTTAAGGAGAGAGCTACCTAAATCAAAACTCTTTTTCTAGATG
>DIXV01000124.1:0-2250 GCA_002436115.1 Streptococcus sp. UBA6071
AAAAATGCATTGTGTGGCGCCTTTTTTTTTTTTAAATTAATTTTTTTCTTAAACATGTTTAAAAATAAATTTTTTTAAATTTTTTTTGTTATAAAAAAAAAAAAAAAAGAAAAAATAATAAAATTAAAAAAAATAGAAAAAAAAAAAAAAAAAAAAAAAAAGATTAAAATGCCTGCTAAATTTCACCAAGAGGTGCTTAGCTTTTCTTTGGCACTTAAAGGGCAACAGACACCTGAAATTGAACTCATTATAAATGAATTTTACAGCGAAGGCACTGATTTTATCTACTGGCTAAAACCAACACAAGAAATTGATTTCAACCAACACTACTTAGTCTATGATTGTGATCGCAATGCAGCACACCTGTCTTGGGGAGCTGTTGTCCGAACACCTGAATTTGATGATTTTTTCTACTATGATGGCGATGATTTGGGCATTAAATACAGCAACATACAGACGCAGTTTAAACTTTGGGCTCCTATTTCAGAACAGGTTCTCTTAGTTGTCAGTGAACAGCCCTACCCTATGAAAAAAAAGAAACAAGGCATTTGGGAGATTAGCGTTTCTGGAGATTGGGATAGTCATCCTTACTATTACCTTCATCTAGTGAATGGCAATTGGCAAGAAATACAAGATCCCTATGCGCTCTCATCTCAAGTCAATAGTGGGCGTAGCTTTGTAATCAATCCTGAAAAAATTAAAATCCAACACGATTACCGTAACCCTCATCCAATCAATGATGCGATTATCTATGAGATGAGTGTCCGAGATTTTTCTTCCCAAACGGATATTCCCTTTGAGAATCCCAAACAGTATTTGGGCTTAACAGAATCACCTGTCTACGATGGGGAAACACTGGGCTTAAGCTATGTCAAGAGTCTTGGTGTCACCCATATCCAGCTCCTTCCTGTCTTTGATTTTGCTAGTGTAGATGAAAGTCAGATTGATTATGTTTACAACTGGGGCTACGACCCTATGCTCTACAATGTTCCTGAAGGGAGCTTTTCTTCTAATCCTTACGACCCCTATTCTCGTATCCTTGAACTTCAAGCTGCGATCAAGGCCTACCATAAAGAAGGTATCGGGGTTATTATGGACGTCGTTTATAACCATGTCTATGATGTTGATCGCTTTGTTATGGAAAAAATCGTTCCTGGCTACTGCTCTCGATTTGGTGCTGATGGTCAACGCACTAACGGTACTGGATGTGGGAACGATATGGCAACTGAGCGAAAAATGATGCGTAAATTCATCATTGACTCTATCCTAGTTTGGTTAAAGTACTATGGTTTTGACGGTTTCCGCTTTGATTTGATGGGGATTTTAGATATTGAAACGATGACTGTCTTGGAAAAGACAGTCCGAGATAATTATCCTAACAGCTACCTTTACGGTGAAGGCTGGCAAATGGCCACTGGTCTGGATAACCGTTACCTAGCTCATCAATTTAACAGTTATCAGCTTCCAACCATCGGATTTTTCAATGACCGTTTTCGTGACGAATTTAAAAAAACAATCTGTCACCCCCATTATCTCATTACACAGCATAAGAAATTAGTGATTGAAGAGATTATGCTTGGTAGTATTGGTATCATTGAACCTAATGGTCGCTACCTCCATCCAGCTCAGTCTATTAATTACCTAGAATGCCATGATAATGCTACCTTTTTTGATTATCTAGGAATCCATCATCCTGGTCTGACCGAACAAGAAAAAGAAACACGGGCTAGCTTTGGCCTACAACTGATTCTTTTATCACAAGGCGTTGCCTTTATCCATAGTGGTCAGGAAGCCTTTCGAAGTAAAAATCTGATTGACAACACCTATAACCAGCCAGACAGTATCAACCGCTTAGACTGGTTAAGGATTCTAAAATACCAAGAACATGTTCACTTTATCCGTCAACTTATCGCATTTCGCAAATCCCACTCTATGTTTAGCCTCTCAACAAGCCAAGAGATGCAAGAAAAACTTGACTTCTATTGGATTACCCAAGATGTTCTGAAATATAGTTTAACCGATAAAGATAAGGGGGTGGCTATTGAGGTTGTTATTAATCTAAGTAATGACAGCTATACCTTTACTAATAAAAATCAGCTTGATCTCCATATTCAAGCACCAAACATTAGCCTAGATAGCCCCTTACTCATTGCTCCTAAAGAGGTTGTCATTCCTTCAATGACACTAGCTGTCTTGATGAAAACACACCTCGAACCCCTGAAAACTCAAAAATCTTCCTAAAAGCAAAGC
>DIXV01000124.1:2475-6166 GCA_002436115.1 Streptococcus sp. UBA6071
GACGACAAGGAGTCGTCCTTTTTTGATGTTAAGCATCTTCGTGATGTAAAAGCTCCTCTACCTTATGTGGATCGAATTTCTCTTCATGAGGTAAGATAAGGTTGAGGAGAATCCCTGCAATAGCGGAGAGAGCCGTTCCTGATAAAGTTACAGGTCCGATTTCCAAGACAGCTCCTCCTAGTCCTAAGACCATCATAGAACTGGCAATAATCAAGTGACGTACTTGGCTAAAGTCTACTTTTTTCTCAATCATAACCTTAAGGCCATTACTAGCAATCACACCATAAAGTAGAATTGACATGCCTCCAAGTACAGCAGTCGGAATCGTGGAGATTAGGCTGGTGAATTTTCCTAGAAAACTAAGTCCAATAGCAATCAAGGCAGCATTTCTAATAACAGAGACAGAAGCAATACGTGTCATACCGATAACCCCTGTATTTTCCCCATAGGTTGTGTTAGCTGGTCCTCCTATAAAGGCTGAAAAAGCGGTTGCCAGCCCATCACCTGTCAAAGTGCGATGGAGTCCTGGTTTTTTCAAGAATTGACGGTCACAAATCTCACTCAAAACCGTATGGTCTCCGATATGTTCCGCAATGGTGACGATAGCCACAGGTAGAATTGCCCATGTTTCAGGACCAAAATAGAGGTGATAAGTCTGGAACAATCCTCCCGTATCAAAAGGGAGATAAAAGCCTGGTAGTGTTAGCCAACTAGCCTCTAAAACAGGGCTAAAGTCAACTAGGCCAAAAAGAATGGCCACTAGATAACCACCGATAATCCCAAAGAGAAATGGAATAATCTTTAGGAAGCCCTTGGCTTTAGTGTTAATAAAAGCTGTAATTAAGAAGGTGATAATAGCAACCGTAATATTGCGCCAATCGCCATCTTCAACAAAACCTGCATTGGAAACCGCAGAACTAGCTAGACCAAGTCCAATCACCATAATCATGGGACCGATAACGATTGGAGGTAAGAGGTGGTCAATCCACTTCGTTCCCAATAACTTTACCATAGCAGCCACAAGAATATAGATAAAACCAACTAGAATGACCCCTGTCTGAGCGGCTTTGATATCTTCACCCATTTGTTTGATTGCAAAAGCCATGGCTGTAATGTAAGCAAAGGAAGAACCTAAGTAAACAGGGACCTTAAATCGCGTCACCAACATATATATTAGTGTTCCTGTACCTGAAGCAAACAAGGCCACTGAAACTGGCAGTCCCAAAATTAAGGGAACTAAAATAGTTGCTCCAAACATGGCAAAAATATGTTGAAGACTAAGCAATAACCCTTGTAGTAAAGGCGGTTTTTCGTCTACATCCAATAGCAAATTAACTCTTGAAGCACGTGACGTCATAATGGTTACCTCTTTTCCGGGCATAGAAAAAGCCCTAATCAATTATTTTGCAATAGGGCCGGTCATTTATAACTCTCTTTGCCTTTGTCATCTCTCTGGGTGACATTAAAAGCCCTAGCTAAAGGTTATTTTACTATAGTTTTCCTTAAAAATCCACTAGAAAGGTCTATTTCAAAGTAAAGCTCGTATGTGAGTAAGCTTATTTTTCGGCTTGACGGTAAAATTCCTTAAGGGCATCTTGCCAAGTTGGAATACGAAAACCAGTCGCTTTAGCTTTTTCTAGACTCATAGTTGAGTTCAAAGGACGTTTGGCTTTAGCTGGAAATTGGCTAGAATCTACTGGCACTACCTCAACAGCTGTGTCCTTTAAAATTTCAAGCGCAAAATCATACCATGTGGTATCTTCTTTGGCATCATTTGATAGGTGGTAATAGCCAAATTCCTTTTGATTTTCCGCCAGATAGGTCATAAATTCAGCCAATGTACGCGTCCAAGTAGGACGACCATGTTGGTCATTCACAACCGTGAGGCGAGGGTGCTTTTCTGCTAAAGCTTGCATAGTAAAGACAAAATTTTTACCATAGTTCCCAAAGACCCAAGCTGTTCGAATCGTGTAAAATTGGGAAATATATTTTTCAACAATCTCTTCACCCAAACGCTTGGTGCGACCATATTCCGTCTTCGGATTAGGAAGGTCTGTCTCTTGCCACTCCTCTCCAATTGGTTTTTGACCATCAAAGACATAGTCTGTTGAAATATAAACAAGGGTAGAATGGTACTTAGCACATGCTTTGGCTATATTTTCGGTTCCTAGCACATTAATCGCATAGTTAAGTTCTTTGCCCTCATCCTCAGCAGCATCAACCGCAGTGAAAGCCGCACAATGGTAGACCAAGCTTGGTTGGACTTGAGCAAAAACAGCCTCTACCTTATCCGCTTTGGTAATATCCATTTCAGCTACATCAACAGCTACATACTCCTCGTTGCGTTCATCTAAAAGGTGACATAGCTCTGTTCCTAGCTGTCCGTTTGCACCTGTAATTAAAATCATAACATTCTCCAAGCTTTCTTTAGAAGAGGGGAAATCCTCTCTCAAAACAAGACCTCCTTCGCCCTTTGGCAAAGTTCCTCGTTTTTGTAGCGAAAGTTCTTCTTTACTTTAGTATATCTTGTGTTTTAGCATAATTTGCTTCAACGGCTTCTTTTTCAGCTTTCCACCAGTCTTGATTATTGGTGTACCAGTTGATAGTATCTTCAAGACCTTCTGCGAAATTGGTAAAATCAGGTCTCCAACCTAGGTCGTCACGAAGTTTGCTAGCATCAATCGCATAGCGTAAATCATGTCCCGCACGATCCGTTACATGATCGTAAGCTCCTTTTGGCTGACCCATTTTCTCAAGAATCAACTCAAGAACTTCCTTGTTGTTTTTCTCACCATCTGCACCAATAAGATAGGTTTCTCCAATCTTACCTTTGGTCAAAATCGCCCAAACACCTGTCGAATGGTCGTTGGTATGAATCCAGTCCCGAACATTTTTACCTTCGCCGTAAAGTTTTGGCTTGATACCGCTCAAAATATTGGTAATCTGACGTGGAATAAATTTCTCAATATGTTGATAAGGGCCATAGTTGTTTGAACAATTAGAAATGGTTGCTTGAAGACCAAATGACCGCACCCATGCTTTAACGATCAAGTCAGAAGCCGCCTTGGTTGATGAATAAGGTGAACTAGGGTTATATTTGGTTTCAGCAGTGAATTTCTCACCCTCACCCTCACCATGTCCAGGCAGATCCTCACGCAGTGGCAAATCACCATAGACCTCATCTGTAGACACGTGGTGGAAACGAATACCGTGCTTGCGAGCCGCTTCCAATAGTGTGTAAGTTCCGATAAAGTTAGTATGAATAAAAGGACTTGGATCTTCTAGTGAATTGTCATTATGACTTTCAGCCGCATAATGGACAATAGCATCTGCCTGAGCAGCCAACCGATCAACTAGCTCACTATCTGCAATGTCCCCAACGACTAATTCAACACGATCGCCAAGAATCTCGTCAATATTGGCTTTGTTGCCGGCATAAGTCAGTTTATCAAGGACAGTCACATGGACTTCTGGATGATTGTTATAAACATAGTGCACAAAATTGGAACCGATAAAACCAGCCCCACCGGTCACGATAATATTCTTAAATTGAGACATATTTTCTCCTAAATAAATTGTCAAAGTAACTTAAAGCTGAACTATTCAAAACCTTAAAAGCTAGTTCTTACGCTTAAATCTCACCATAAATAAAGGCATCTTCTCTGGCATCGTACTCTGCGAAAGTTTGCTG
>DIXV01000124.1:6451-8500 GCA_002436115.1 Streptococcus sp. UBA6071
AGGGTTTGATCCTTAAAGGTAATGCCTGAATCAGCATCTGGTGCATAGTAACCGTCACACTTATACATAAAGTTAACTTGTGGCGTCAAAGTCACAAAGCCGTGTGCAAATCCCTTAGGCACCAAAAGTTGACGTTGGTTGGATTCACTTAGAATATAGCCCTCGTGCTTGCCGTAGGTTGGTGAACCTTTGCGGATATCAACAATCACATCTAGAACGGCTCCTGAGGTCACCCGAACTAACTTGGTTTGTGCAGCTTGCCCAATTTGAAAATGCAGACCACGAACGATGCCAGCCTCAGCTGAAAACGAATGATTGTCCTGAATAAAGGAATGAGTAATGCCAGCTTCGTGGAAATCTTTTTCCGAGTAACTTTCCGTAAAAAAGCCTCGATGATCACCAAAGACTGCTGGTTCAATGATTTTGACATCTGTCAACTGTGTTTCTGTAATCTTAATTTTTCCCATTAAGCCTCTCCAATCAAACGAAGTAAATACTGTCCGTATTCATTTTTCTTCAACGACTGAGCTAAGTCACGGACCTTGTCTTTACTGATATAGCCCATACGATAGGCGATTTCTTCAAGATTTGCTACTTGTAAGTTTTGCATCCGTTGAACCGTTTCAATGTATTGAGCTGCCTCAAGTAAACTTTCATGCGTTCCCGTATCTAACCAAGCAAAGCCACGTTCCATAATTTCTACGGATAAGTCTCCACGGTCAAGGTAGGCCTTGTTGACATCTGTGATTTCAAGCTCTCCTCTAGGGCTCGGCTTGATACCTTTGGCAATCTCAACAACGTCATTATCATAGAAATAAAGACCTGTTACAGCAAAGTTTGATCGAGGATGCTCTGGTTTTTCTTCAACAGAAATCGCATTCATCTCTTCATCAAATTCTACGACACCGAATCGCTCAGGATCTTTAACATGGTAACCAAAAACAGTCGCACCGGATTCTTTTGCAGCTGCTTTTTGCAACATCGCAGAAAGTCCTGGCCCATGATAGATATTATCTCCTAAAATGAGGGCAACATGATCATCAGCAATAAAGTCCTCACCTATAATAAAGGCTTGCGCAAGACCATCAGGGCTTGGTTGTTCAGCATAAGAAAGGCTGATTCCAAATTCTGAACCATCTCCCAAAAGCTCCTCAAAACGAGGTAAGTCAGCTGGTGTTGAGATAATTAAAATATCCTTGATTCCCGCCAACATCAGGGTAGATAAGGGGTAATAAATCATCGGCTTGTCATAAACCGGCATGAGTTGTTTAGAAGCAGCTCGTGTCAGAGGATATAAACGTGTCCCTGAACCACCTGCAAGAATAATACCTTTCATAAAGCTCGTCCTTTTCTTAAAAAATTGTGTTATCATATTATACCATATTTTAAATAGACTGTCAGTATCAGAGGGCAGTAGGCGTTAGAGATAACGAAACGGATCTGTTAGGCTTTGGCTGGCTAAAATCTCAATCGGCCAAGAGTCTTCTAGTTGCCATTCTTTGAGTAATGCTGCTACTTTTTCCACAAAAAGCACTTCAATATGATGACCTGGATCAATTGCCAAAAGGCCCTTTGTCAACATCTCTTGAGCCGTATGGTAATAAATGTCTCCTGTAATAAAGACATCTGCTCCTTTAGCCAAAGCTGCCTCATAGAATCCTTGAGCTGACCCCCCACAAATTGCTATTTTTGAAACCAACTGCTTCTCAGGCAAACCATAGGTTACCAGACGCAAGCCTTCTAAGTTAAAGATGTCTTTGAGCTTATGACCCAGTTCCTGAAGGCTGAGTTCAGGCAGGTTTCCAATCCGACCTATACTCTCTTCTTCCGATGTTTTCTTCAAGCCCTCAACGTTAGTCAGCCCAAGTGCCTGACAAAACCAATCATTTAGACCTCCCTTAACCACATCAATATTGGTATGGCTGACATAGACCGCAATGTCATGCTTCACTAATGTTAAATAAATTTGGGTCTGCGCATCGTCTGAAATCAGATTCTCCAAAGGTTTGAAAATCGGGGCATGTTTAACAATAATAAGATCGATGTTCT
>DIXV01000099.1:0-140 GCA_002436115.1 Streptococcus sp. UBA6071
CTTAACCGAGATGACACTCATAATTTTAGAGAGTTTATGCTACTGATTGCCCGGTTTACCTTTGTGGCTGAGTTCATAGGGGCTGTTCTTTTAAGTTTTCGGTTTGTGCCGATGATGGGTTGGCAGAAGGGGCTCTTTAC
>DIXV01000099.1:366-20929 GCA_002436115.1 Streptococcus sp. UBA6071
TCTGCATTTTGTAATGCTGGCTTTGATAATATGGGCTCACAGAGTTTACAGGGCTTTGCAACGGATCCATTGGTTCTCTTAGTGATATCAGGGCTCATTATTGCTGGGGGGCTGGGATTTTCGGTCTGGTTTGATTTGGCAGATAAAATTCAAAACAAGAAGCCCTTTCGTCGCTTGAGTCTTCATACCAAAATTGTCCTTTTTTTAACAGGGACAATCTTAGCGATTGGGACGTTACTAACCTTTTTAAGTGAGTACAGCAACCCTGCTACCATAGGCCACTATTCTTTTGGAAACAAACTCTTGACCAGTTTTTTCCAAAGTGTTACCATGAGAACTGCTGGTTTTGCTACAATTGATTACACTGAGGCAAATCCGTTCAGTTTACTTGTCTATGCCGTTCAGATGTTTATAGGTGGGGCACCTGGCGGAACTGCTGGGGGGATAAAAGTGACCACATTCTGGGTCGTAGTCCTTTTTGTCTTCAATGAAATAAAAGGAAGTCCACATACAAACTTTATGTACCATACGTTTTCAACAAGATTGATTCGGAGATCCTTTGCTATCTTTATCATTTTCACCTTGACTTTTTTGGCTGGTCTTTTGACCTTGAGCATAACTGCGCAGAATATTCCTTTTCTTAATTTGATTTTTGAGACCATGTCGGCTTTAGGAACGGTTGGTGTATCAGCTAATGTAACGCCGTCTCTAAATACAATTAGTCAGGTTGTTATTATGATCTTGATGTTTGTAGGACGTATAGGTCCAATTACCATTTTAATTAGTCTGGCCAATAACAAGACACGGAAAAAAACAATACAATATGCGGAATCAACTATTTTGGTTGGTTAAAAAGGAGTTTAGTTTATGAACACAAGAACGATTGGTATACTTGGCTTGGGGACCTTTGGAGCCAGTATCGTGAAACAGCTTAGTCTTTATGATTGTGATATCATCGCAATGGATAATCGTGAAGAAAGCATTAATCATCTAGAACCTTACCTTACCAAAGGGATCATAGGAGACATCACCGACCGCTCTCTTTTACGAGCTGCTGGCATTGATACGTGTGAGGTTGTTGTCGTAGCGACGGGGACTCATTTAGAGTCCAGTGCCTTAGCTGTGATGCACTGTAAAACTCTCGGTGTACCAAAGATTATTGCCAAGGCACAGAGCAAGACCTACATGGAGGTCCTAAAACAAATAGGGGCAACCCGTGTGATTTCACCAGAACGAGAAACAGGTGTTCGTCTTGCGAAGCATATTTTCCATAAACAAATTTCGGACGTTATTCAATTAGATGATAATATTTCAATTATTGAATTTTATCCGCCAAAAACATGGTTAAATAAAACCTTATCAGGGCTGAAGTTGCGTCAAAACTACAAACTAAACCTTTTGGGGTATCGGACACAATCTGACAACAACCTCAATATTCAGGTTGGTGCGGACTACCGCTTCAAGGAAAAGGAACTACTCGTTGCCATGGTCGATAGTGAAACCTTTAACCATTTTGATGAGTTAAATACCCTTGATTAGAGAGCAGTAATGGTTGCTTCAGGTTAAGAAGTAGCTACTAGCTACCAATAAGAATGCTAAGATAGCACCATTTTAATAGCAATTGTGGGAATAGTAGTATGGATCTCAAAAAAGAAATTATCAGATTGAGCCAAGAAATTGGCATTTCAAAGATTGGGTTCACAAAGGCAGACGATTTTACCTACCTCGAAAAATCCTTGCGGCTAGCAGTTGAAGAGGGACGTCATTCTGGATTTGAGCATAAGAATATCGAGGAACGTATTAAACCTCGCCTATCGTTAGCATCTGCAAAAACAATTATCTCTATTGCAGTTGCCTATCCCCATAAATTGCCCGTCAAGCCACCTAAAACCGACTATAGGCGAGGGAAATTTACACCAAATTCTTGGGGCTTAGATTATCACCATATTTTACAAGAAAAGTTAGATCGCTTAGCTAGAGGTATTGAGCAGCTGACGGTTGATTTTGATTATAAAGGGATGGTTGATACTGGTGCTTTAGTGGATACAGCAGTGGCTAGACGTGCTGGAATCGGTTTTATTGGAAAAAATGGATTGGTTATTTCTAAAGAGTTTGGTTCCTACATGTTTTTGGGGGAGCTGATTACCAACTTAGATTTGGCAGCTGATCAACCCGTTGACTACGGTTGTGGGGACTGTAATCGTTGTATTGATGCCTGTCCAACGGATGCTCTAAGAGGTGATAGTACGATGGATGCCAAACGCTGTCTGAGTTTTGTGACCCAAAACAAGGGCAGCATGCCACTGGAATTTCGTAAGAAAATCAAGACGGTCATTTATGGGTGCGATATCTGTCAGATATGTTGTCCTTACAATAAAGGAATTAACAATCCTATGGCAACAGAGATAGACCCAGACTTATGCCATCCAGAGTTGCTTCCATTCTTGGACTTATCCAATGGCCAGTTCCGAAAACAGTATGGGCATATAGCGGCTTCTTGGAGAGGGAAAAATATTCTCCAGAGAAATGCAGTCATTGCTTTGGCAAATGCGAATGATCGCTCTGCCATCCCCAAAATCCTTGAAATAATTGACAAAAGACAAAACGACATACACGTGGCAACCGCCATTTGGGCGCTAGGAGAATTGGCTAAGTCCCCAAATCAAGAAATGATTGACTTAGTTGCTGCGATTGAGACGACAAATGATGCTATTTTGAGAGAGAAGTCGGCCTTTTTGGAAAAATATCAACAAGTATGTTATAATGATTAGATAGATTAAAACGGAGATACTATGGATATTGCAGAAATGAGACAAAAAATCGATGAAAATCGAGCGAAATTAAGATCTTTTAGGGGGTCTCTTTGACTTAGATCGTCTAGAAGAAGATATTGCACTTTTGGAAAACGAGATGGCTTCGCCAGGTTTTTGGAATGATAATCTGGCTGCTCAAAAAACCTCAAAGGAACTTAATGACTTAAAAGATACCTATGAAAACTTTCATCGGATGGAAGAACTTCATGAGGAAAGCGAGCTTTATCTAGAAATGCTTGCTGAAGACAAGAGCCTTACTGAGGATTTGGCCCTTCATTTGACAAATTTGGATAACTTAATGACAGATTATGAGATGACCTTGCTTCTCAGCGATCCCTATGATCATAATAATGCCATTTTAGAGATTCATCCCGGCTCAGGAGGGACAGAGGCTCAGGACTGGGGTGGTATGCTTCTTCGGATGTATCAACGTTTTGGAAATGCCAAGAAGCTTGATGTTGAGGTGTTGGACTATCAGACTGGGGATGAGGCAGGCATTAAGTCGGTGACCCTTAGTTTTACGGGTCCAAACGCTTACGGTCTCCTCAAGTCTGAAATGGGTGTTCATCGCTTGGTTCGTATCTCACCTTTTGATTCTGCAAAGCGACGCCATACCTCTTTTGCCTCCGTCGAAGTAATGCCAGAGTTGGATGATACGATTGATATCGAGATTCGAGATGACGAGATTAAGATGGATACCTTCCGATCAGGTGGTGCTGGAGGCCAGAATGTCAACAAGGTTTCAACCGGTGTCCGTTTGACCCATTTACCGACAGGTATCGTTACCCAGTCAACAGTAGATAGGACCCAATATGGAAACCGAGACCGAGCGATGAAACTTCTACAAGCTAAGCTTTACCAGTTAGAGCAGGAGAAAAAAGCTCAGGAAGTGGATGCTTTAAAAGGTGACAAGAAGGAAATCACATGGGGAAGTCAGATTAGATCCTATGTTTTCACACCATATACAATGGTCAAAGACCATAGAAGTAACTTTGAAGTTGCTCAAGTGGACAAGGTCATGGATGGCTTTATTGATGGCTTTATTGATGCCTATCTAAAATGGCGTATCAATTAAAATGAAGAAAGGAACTGTAACTACAGGAAATTATTATGGGAATTATAGATATGCGTGACGTTACCAAGAAATATGATAACGGCACAACAGCCCTAAGGGGTGTCAGTGTGAGCATTGAACCTGGTGAATTTGCTTACATTGTCGGTCCTTCAGGTGCAGGAAAATCAACCTTTATTCGTCTTCTCTATCGGGAGGTCAAATTGGATAGAGGGGCTTTACGTGTAGCGGGCTTTAATCTTGCTAAGATTAAGAAGAAAGAAGTCCCTTATTTGCGTCGTTCGGTAGGGGTTGTCTTTCAAGATTATAAACTCTTGCAACGTAAGACGGTATATGAAAACATTGCTTACGCTATGGATGTTATTGGGGAACGCCCTCACATCATCAAGAAGCGTGTTATGGAAGTTCTTGATCTTGTTGGGTTAAAACACAAGGTTCGCTCTTTCCCAAATGAATTATCTGGGGGAGAGCAACAGCGGATTGCGATTGCACGTTCTATTGTGAACAATCCAAAGGTCTTGATTGCCGATGAGCCGACAGGAAATTTAGATCCAGAGAACTCATGGGAAATTATGAACCTGTTAGAGAGAATTAATCTGCAAGGGACGACTGTTTTAATGGCGACCCATAATAGTCAGATTGTAAATACCCTTCGTCACCGTGTTATTGCCATTGAAAATGGCCGTGTGGTTCGTGATGAAACAGAAGGAGAGTACGGATATAATGATTAGAAGATTTTTCCGCCATTTATGGGAGTCTATTCTGAGCCTCAAGCGAAATGGATGGATGACCATCGCTGCTGTTAGCTCAGTGGCCTTTACCTTGACCCTTGTAGGCTTTTTCGCCTCTGTTATCATAAATGCAGCCTATTTGGCTGACGGCATTAAAAATAATGTCCGTGTCAATGTTTACCTACGTGTTGACTCAACGGATAATCAGGAAACAATTGTCAATGATATGGGTGAAACCGTTCCAAATGAAAACTATCAAGTCATCTACAATCAAATTTCAGGGTTGTCAGATGTTGATAAAGTGGTCTTCTCAAGTAAGGAAGAGCAATTAGGAATCCTCAAAGAAAAGATGGGGGACGTTTGGAAAATTTTTGATGGAGATGCTAACCCCCTCTACGATACTTATGTAGTAGATACGACTAAGCCTGAGGTTGTTGTGTCCGTTGCTGAGGAGGTTGAGAAAATTGATGGGGTCACAAAAGTTGAATACGGTGGCATAAACACCCAGAATCTTTTCAAATTTGCCAACGGGATTCGTATTTGGGGAGCAGCAGCAGCACTTCTTCTCATCTTTATAGCAGTCTTTTTGATTTCAAATACGGTTCGAATTACGATTATTTCTCGGAGTCGGGAGATTCAGATTATGCGTTTGGTTGGGGCTAAAAACACCTACATTCGTATTCCTTTCCTTTTGGAAGGGGGCTGGGTTGGTCTTTTAGGTTCGATTTTACCAGCTGTCTTGCTTCACTTTGGTTATGCTCTCGCCTACCAAGCGATTAACCGTTCTTTAGTTCCTCAAAACCTGTCCATGCTTAGCCCTTCTTACTTTACACCGCTCATGATAGCCTTTCTTTTCCTATTAGGAATTTTAATCGGGTCCTTTGGCTCAGTTATCTCCATGAGACGCTACCTAAAGATTTAAGTAAAGAAGAGCGGAAGGATAGGATTCAACAGTCCAGTATCGCCTGAGTTCATATAGTTTTATACAGTAAAAGGATGGCCTAATTAGCCATCCTTTTTTAGTCTGCCATCATGATTAGTTTTAAAGAAACACGTGTAATTTTCTTATGCCCTAAGAATAGAATAGCCTCGTAGGATATGAGAAAGAGTAGGAAAACAAGAAGGACTACCTGCCAGTTCATATCATAGGTCAAGGCAATAGGAACATTTTGCCTTAAGAAATATAACAAGCCATTCATTAAGCCATATTGATAAATCGTTCCTAAAAATTTATGGGTAACCTCTCTTCAAGATGAGGAAAAACAAGTGTTGGAAGCATCCTTGTTAATTTTTCTTTGAAATGTGCCCCATTTATTCAGAGACGAAAACGAGTCAGTTTGACTGACTCGTTAGTTATTTCGTAAAGAAGTGCGTGCTGAGAGTACCAACGATTCCCCATGCGTTTTGTCTGGTAAACCTTAATGAAACCAAGGGTTGAAGGTTTTTTCATGGCTGATGGTGGTTGTTTGGCCATGTCCGGGATAAACAGTATAGTGTCCTTGCAAGGTGAAGAGGTGGTTTTCGATACCAGCCTTGAGTTGTTTTAAATCGCCTGTGTAGAGATCTGTTCGCCCGATACTACCCTTAAAGAGAGCATCACCAGTAAAAACACAATCCTCCTCTGGGAAAACAAAGGATACCCCACCAGCCGAGTGTCCTGGAGTTGGACGGACTTCAAAGCGAAAACCACCTAAATCATAAGGACTGTAAAGAGCAAAGGTCTCCTCTGCTGGTTGGAGGATTAAGTTTTCCATATCATCATGACGAGCTAAGCCTGAAAGATTATACTCGGGAGTGAACAGCCAGTCTTTTTCTTCTTCAGCGACATAGACAGGCGGCTGGTCGAAGTTTTCTCTAACGAGGTCTAAACTCAAGATATGATCATAGTGGGTGTGGGTCAGAAGAATAGCCGCGATTGGCTTATTGAGGTCTCTCAACTGCTCCTTGATATTATCCCAATCACTCCCTGGATCAATGACTAAGAGATACTGATCGTTTTCTAAAATATAGGTATTCTCATGGGCGACGGCATTGACTAGTTTTCTAATATTCATCAGACATTCTCCTCATTTGTCAAAGACTGATAGCCATCAATGACTAGCTCAAGGGCACCATTATCTGGATCAATAACGAGACCATGTACAGGTATCCCCTTAGGTAAAAGGGGGTGATTTTTGACCATTTCCACATCATGGTGAACGGATTGGAAGACATCATCAAAGCCATGTAGCCAACGATTGAGATCAATACCAGAGTATTTGAGGATGTCCAGTGTCTCTTTTTGGATTCCTCTTTCTTGCATATGTTTGATGACCAAATCAGCATCTACTTGACTCATCCCACAATCTTTGTGGCCCATGATAATAATCTCGTCTGCCTTGAGTTCATAGACGGCAACCATTAGGCTACGCATGATTGACCCAAAAGGATGGCTGATAATGGCACCAGCATTCTTAATGACCTTAACATCTCCGTTTGAGAGGTTGAGAGATTTTTGGGATAATTCTACCAAACGGGCGTCCATACAAGTGACCATGACAACGTTTTTATCAGGGTATTTATCTTCAGTTTGGTAAGGGATATAGGCTTCTTTAGCAACGAATGTCTTGTTAAACTCCAGAATATCAGAAAGTAGTGTCATAGAAGAGTCTCCTTTAGTGAGTAAATGATTAGGTATAGTCTTAAAAGGCCCAATTGCCTTGTCGGAAGATAGGTTCACGGCTACCGTCTTCTAAGATACCGTCAATGTCCATATCAGCACAGCCAATCATAAAGTCGACATGGGCGGCGGATTGGTTGATTCCTGCAGCAGAGATTTCATCGGGTGTCATGTCAGCACCCCCTTCGATATTGGTAGGGTAAGCTGCACCCAAAGCTAGATGATTTGCAGCATTTTCATCGTAAAGCGTATTGAAGAAGAGAATGCCGGAATTGGAGATAGGTGAATCATGAGGTACTAGGGCGATTTCACCGAGATAGGAGGAGCCTTCATCTTGTTCAAGTAAGTTTTTTAAGACATCATAGCCTTCTTGACACTCAAAATCAACAACGGCTCCATCCTTGAAATGCAGCTTGAAGTGGTCAATGATATTGCCTTGATAAGAGAGGGGTTTCTTGTTGGAAACATAACCATTGACGCCCGTCTTTTCTGCTGCTGTAAAAACTTCCTCAGTCGGCATATTGGGAATAAAGGCTGCTCCTTTTTCATTGTGGGCACCAGCAGCAATCCAGAGATGTGTTTTGGGGAGATTGATGATGAGGTCAGTTCCTTCAGCCTTGTAGTGCAATGCTTTGTAATGTTTTGTATTGAGGTAAGTAGCTTTTTCACTTAGGTGAGCTCGGTGTTCTTTCCATTCGGTAACAGGATCTTTCACCTTGATACGGCTAGCTTCTAACATGGCATCTAAGAGCTTGGCAATTGCGGTGTTCTCGTCTTTCTCATCTGGGAAGACCAACGTTGCCCAAGCAGGGGATGGGTAAGCAGCAATCGTCCATGAGTTTTTGTCTGTCATGATGCGGGAACGGTAATAAGTCATCTTCTCGCCAGTTGCCTTGGCTAAGGCATTTAATTTATCAGGTGAAATACCTGCTAGAAGGTCAGGAGCTGAGGAAGAAATATGGATAAAGACAACATTATCATCCAGGTAGAATTTGAGTTCATCCACCCGATGTTGAGGGATTTCAGCATAATAGTCTTTGGGCTTATGCTCGGCATGTAGACGTGAAATCCTGTCATCCGTCATGCGGACGTGAACATCAACGGCTCCTAATTTATAGCTTTCTTCAACGATGAGACGGACTAGAGGAAGGGCATCGGTCGTACAGTTGATCCAGACCCTTTGACCAGACTGAACATTGGCTCCAACTTGTGTGATAACCTGAGCATATTTTTGTAATTGTGTATCAAAATCAAACATGGTTTCTCCTTTTTCTAATGGGGTATCATTCTATTCTTTATTTTAGCACAAGCCTACAGAATTTTCTAATTTTGGAGTTCATTTTATGCCAGCTAATGCTATCTTATCTTTTTCTAAGGTAAGTTGTAGGAATGGGCAAATGCCTTATAAAAAGAGCTTCAGCTAGAGAAATTCAAGGGCTCTCTAACCCCCATTATCCTCCTTTTTATGATAGAATAGGACTATGACAAACAAGAATAAATTGCTTTTAATTGACGGGTCATCCGTCGCCTTTCGAGCTTTCTTTGCTCTTTATCATCAGATTGATCGGTTCAAGAGTCCTTCTGGTCTCCATACCAATGCAATCTATGGCTTTCACCTTATGCTCAATCACATCATTGAACGGGTTGAACCTAGCCATATTTTGGTCGCCTTTGATGCAGGCAAGACAACCTTTAGGACAGATATGTATGCTGACTACAAGGGGGGCAGGGCAAAGACCCCTGAGGAATTTAGGGAGCAGTTTCCTTTTATTCGTCAGCTTTTGGATGTTCTCAGTATTCCCCACTATGAGCTGGACCAGTACGAGGCAGACGACATCATTGGCACCCTAGCTAAGCAGGCTGAAAGGATAGCAGAGGACTTTGCTATTACCGTTGTGTCAGGGGACAAAGATCTGATCCAGCTGACAGATGAGAATACGGTGGTTGAAATTTCGAAAAAAGGCGTGGCTGAGTTTGAGCAGTTTACCCCAAACTATCTGATGGAAACGATGGGCATCAGTCCTAGCCAGTTCATCGACCTAAAAGCCTTGATGGGAGATAAGTCAGATAACATCCCTGGCGTAACCAAAATCGGTGAAAAAACAGGTCTCAAACTGCTCCATGAACATGGTGATTTGGAAGGGATTTATGCCAACTTGGATAAGATGAAGCCATCCAAGATGAAGGAAAACCTCATCAATGATAAGGAACAGGCCTTTCTTTCCAAGACTTTGGCTACGATCAAGACGGATTCTCCGATTGCTATCGGTCTGGATCATGTGACCTACGCTGGCCCTAAGGATATTGATGCCTTGGCTAAGTTTTATGATGAGATGGGCTTCAAGCAGTTCAAGGATCAGCTGACACTGACAGATACAGAGGTTGAAGAGGTTGATTTTGAAGAAGTGACCGTCGTTACAGAGGATATGTTATCGGAGGAGCAATTCTTCTATTTCGAAATCCTACAGGATAACTACCATTTGGCACCTCTAATCGGTTTTGCCTGGGGCGATCACCAAAAGGTTTATGTCAGTACAGATGTTGATTTACTGACCAGTTCGGTCTTTAAAGCGTTTTTGGAAAAAGCTGCGCTCAAGACCTATGATTTTAAGCGAGCCAAGGTCTTGCTCAGTCATCAGGGAATTGATTTACCCGTACCAGCCTTTGACAGTCGACTGGCCAAGTATCTCCTTTCAACCGTTGATAATAATGAGTTAGCTACGATTGCTCAGCTGTATGGCAAACGCCAGTTGGCTTCTGATGAAGCGGTCTACGGTAAAGGTGCTAAGCGGGCTGTCCCAGATAAAGCAGTCTTGCTCAGTCATCTGGCTCAAAAGGTAGCTGTCTTGGTGGAGACAGAAGCTCCCATGCGAGAGAGTTTGGCAGCCAATCAGCAACTCGACCTTCTTTTTGAGATGGAACAGCCCTTAGCCCATGTCTTAGCCAAGATGGAAATCGCAGGCATCAAGGTCTCACGTGAGACCCTGTTGAAAATGCAGGCTGAAAATGAAGAAGTCCTCAAGCAACTGACCCAAGAAATCTATGAGTTGGCAGGCGAAGCGTTTAATATTAACTCCCCTAAGCAGTTAGCGGTCATCCTTTTTGAAAAGTTGAAGTTGCCAGTTATTAAAAAGACTAAGACAGGCTATTCGACAGCTGTTGATGTCTTAGAGAAGCTTGCACCTCTGTCACCTTTGGTGACCAAGATTCTGGACTACCGACAGATTGCCAAATTGCAGTCCACCTATGTGGTGGGTCTACAGGAATTTATCTTAGAAGATGGGAAGATTCACACCCGTTATGTGCAGGATTTGACCCAAACTGGTCGCTTATCCAGTGCGGATCCCAACTTGCAAAATATTCCTGTCCGGCTGGAACAGGGCCGTCTCATCCGCAAGGCCTTCACTCCTGACTGGGAAGATAGCCTTCTCCTGAGTTCGGACTACTCACAGATTGAACTCAGAGTTTTAGCCCATATCTCAAATGATGAGCATCTTATCGCTGCTTTCAGAGAGGGAGCAGACATTCACACATCAACAGCTATGAGGGTTTTCGGTATTGAGAAGGTAGAGGATGTGACACCTAATGATCGCCGTAATGCTAAGGCTGTCAACTTCGGGATTGTTTATGGCATTTCAGATTTTGGTCTCTCCAATAATCTGGGCATTCCTAGAAAGTTGGCTAAGGACTATATTGATACGTATTTTGAGCGTTATCCAGGGATTAAGAATTACATGGAAAGTATTGTCCGTGAGGCGCGTGACAAGGGCTATGTGGAAACGATCTTTAACCGCCGTCGTTCATTACCGGACATCAATTCCCGTAATTTCAATCTGCGCCAGTTTGCGGAGCGTACAGCCATCAACTCGCCTATTCAAGGTAGCGCAGCTGATATTTTAAAGGTGGCAATGATCAATCTGGATCGTGCCTTGACTGCTAAAGCTTACAAGACACGTATGCTCCTTCAGGTTCACGACGAAATCGTCTTGGAAGTACCGAGAGATGAACTGGCATCCGTTAAGGAGCTGGTTAAGGAAACGATGGAAGCGGCCATCAGCCTATCTGTTCCACTGTTAGCAGATGAAAGTGTTGGTCAGACTTGGTACGAAGCCAAATAGGTATTTTAAGTAGGAGGGATCCAAATGAACCAACAAGTTAACAGAGAAGACTTTGCGACCCAAGCTGCTGAGGACTGGCGAAACCTCCTTCTTCAGGAGGAAGATATTGCAGTTGCTGATAAGCTGGTGAGGATCCATGAGCAATACCTTTCAGATGTCAAAGAACTTCATATTACTGCCCTCAGCCGATTTGAACCGGAGCTTGAAGCCTTAGCAGCATCAGCCAAGGCCAAAGGCAATCACCCCTTTGAACAGCAGATGGTTTCAATTCTGACCAAGCTCCGTTTTGCCCTAGAAGAGGCAGAAGAAGGTCTTCAAAAAGTTAGTCAAGAAAAGTACCGTTTGGAGGAAGAAAAGGGCTACCTTAATTACCAAAGGGAAAAATTATCACGTCAAGTAGCGCATCAGGAATGAGAATTTCTATGTAAAAGGCTAAAAAAGGAGAGCTACCGCAGTTATAAAGGCTATGATTTAAGTCTTAATGTAGAGATTGCTGGGGTGGTCACGCGACTTTATCAGGCGATGCCCTATCACTTTGTCAGAAAGACTATGGCCACAGAGTGGTTTCTTCGGTCAGACAGTGAAGCAACTAGTTATCAAGTCAAATGCTAAGGAGGAAATGTATGACCTATAGCTTTCAAAACCCAAGCGACCTTATACTAAAAACCTATCTGAAAAACAGCAAGACCATCGCAGTAGTGGGCTTGTCAGACAGGGCGGACACTGCCGCTTACAAGGTAGCTCAGTATCTGCAGGAGGTTGGTTACACCATTGTTCCCGTCAATCCCAGACTTGCTGGTGGGAAACTTTTGGGAGAGACAGTCTATGCTAACTTGCAGGCTATCCCTATCCCTGTAGATATAGTTGATGTCTTTCGCCGTAGCGACTTTCTACCAGATGTGGCTCGGGATTTTGTAGCAAGTCATGCAGGTATCTTTTGGGCCCAACTTGGGCTTGAGAATGAGGAGGCTGAGCAAATTCTTCGCCAGTCAGGACGAGAAGATATTGTCATGAACAAATGTCTCAAAATTGAGCACAAGAGGTTGATAGTTGAAGCTTGAGGATAAGGGGAGAGTCGCTAGATGAACAGGCTCTCTTTTTTGAACTGTTTTTGCCAGTATAGAGGTCGTTGCTTTATGTGACAGACAAAGCAGCAAGGATTTTTAGGGTTTCCCTTTTCCAAATGGTTTAGCACTTGCTGTGTGTAGGTTGATAACTGGGAGGTTTGCTGGACAATGGTCTAAATGGGCTAAAGAACCTGTAGGCGATAAGGAATTGGCAGCTAACCAGTTAGAAACGATGATCATAGGAGAACAAATGAAAAGAGCCATAGACCAAGCCATATGACAACGGGGCTTTTTTTTGGTAAAATTGATAGGTTGAATAAGGCTAGAAGGGATCTTCTAGTAGCAGAAGGAGTTAAGATGACAGCATCACCAATTGGTTATCGTTTGATCAAAAAAGAAAAGCACACAGGTGCTAGATTGGGAGAGATTATCACCCCGCATGGGACCTTTCCGACCCCTATGTTTATGCCGGTCGGCACTCAGGCAACGGTTAAAACCCAATCGCCAGAGGAGCTCAAGGCGATGGGGTCAGGCATTATCCTTGCCAATACTTATCACCTTTGGTTGAGACCAGGAGATGACTTGGTGGCACGGGCTGGAGGTCTTCATGCCTTTATGAATTGGGATCAGCCTATTTTGACGGATTCAGGTGGTTTTCAGGTCTATTCTCTAGCTGAGAAGCGCAATATTACTGAGGAAGGGGTTACCTTTAAGAACCACCTCAATGGAGCTAAGATGTTTTTGACGCCAGAAAAGGCAATTGCTATTCAGAATAATCTAGGCTCAGACATTATGATGTCCTTTGATGAATGTCCCCAATTTTACCAGCCTTATGACTATGTCAAGGCTTCTATTGAGCGTACTAGCCGATGGGCAGAGCGTGGTCTCAAGGCCCATAGTCGCCCTCAGGATCAAGGGCTCTTTGGTATCGTGCAGGGAGCAGGCTTTGCGGACCTACGTCGTCAATCAGCCCAAGACCTTGTCAGTATGGATTTTCCAGGCTACTCAATCGGTGGTCTGGCAGTCGGTGAGACGCATGAGGAGATGAATGCTGTGCTGGACTATACAGTTCCCATGCTTCCTGAGCAGAAGCCACGCTATCTCATGGGTGTTGGAGCTCCAGATAGTCTGATTGATGCAGTTATTCGTGGGGTTGATATGTTTGACTGCGTTCTTCCGACCCGAATTGCTAGAAATGGGACCTGCATGACTAGCCGGGGACGCCTAGTTATCAAGAACGCTCAGTTCGCAGAAGATTTTGGACCTCTGGATCCAGACTGTGATTGCTACACCTGTACACATTACAGCAGAGCCTATATCCGTCACCTTATTAAGGCGGATGAGACCTTTGGAATCCGCTTAACGAGCTACCACAATCTTTATTTTTTGATAAACCTTATGAAAAAAGTACGCCAAGCTATTCTGGATGACAATCTCTTAGAGTTCCGTCAAGATTTCACAGAGACATACGGTTATGGAAGATCGAAAAGAAATTTTTAGAGATGAGACTAATGACCTTTTCTCGTGTCTGATGAAAGAATGGCACACGGCCTCTTCTATCCTTGCCTTTGAGAAGGGGAAGGAATGCTTAGGCTACCAAATCGCATGGAAAAATGATAGAATGGGTAAAAAAGGAGGTTCATCATGGCAAGTAAAATGGCACATACCTGCATTCGTGTGCAGGATTTAGAGGCATCGCTCAGGTTTTATCAAGAAGCCCTAGGGTTCAAGGAAGCACGTCGCCGTGATTTCCCAGACCATCAATTTACCTTGGCTTATCTGACGCTACCAGATGATGATTATGAGTTGGAGTTAACCTATAATTATGGACATGGGCCTTATCATTTAGGAGATGGCTATGGGCATATCGCTATCAGTGTGGACAATCTGGAAGAAACGCATGCGAAGCACAAGGCGTCTGGGTACCAAGTCACTGATCTGAAAGGTTTATCAGGTCATGGGCTGAGTTATTATTTTATTCTTGATCCAGATGGTTATAAAATCGAAATAATTCGAGGCTAACTTGGGCCTTTAGCTAGCAACTAAGGGCAATCAAAAATGGGCGGTTGAACAACCGCTCATTTTTTTGTATGCGTCACTTATTTGATGGTTGAACAAGCGTTTGAATGAAGTAGAGGTAAGCTATGTCTATTTCCCTTTCGTTGGGATGATAGGCAACCAAATGAACTTAGCAGAGAAGGACATGGGACGGTAGCTTTTTAGCTGACGTAAAATTTTTGATCCTTGAGAGAAATTTCGCGAACAGAAGCAAATTTTTTAAGTTTTTTGAGGTCTTCTGGATGGGAGACGAGGGTGATAACGACTCCTTCTTTGCCCATTCTACCTGTTCTGCCAGAGCGGTGAGTGTAGGTTTCAAGATCCCGAGGAAGGTCGTAGTTGACCACGCACTCTAAATCCTCAATGTCAATTCCGCGTGCGACCATATCGGTAGCTAGAAGAAGGTTTATCTCAGAGTTTTTGAATTTTTCTAGAATAACTTTACGAAAGCGAACATTAACATCGCTAGCCAAGGAAACGACATTAGCCGTGCGAAAGACTAACTTGTCTTCATTGGCACCTAAATCTGACAGGCTACTAAAGAAGACCAAGCCTCGAAAATCAGGGATATTTGCCAGTTTTCTCAGCAATTCCGTTTTTTCACGGTTAGCGACCTGTAGGTAAAAATGCTGGGTGTTTGATAGGTCCACACTGTCCCTGAGATCCAATGTGAGGGTTTCAGGAGCTAAGAGTGACTCATCGAAGCGATTGGTTGCTGACATATAAATCATTTGATGGTCACGAGGAACGCGCCGAATGATTTGGCTGACAAAATGGTATTGTCCGTCACTAAAGAGCTGGTCGAACTCATCAAGAACAATGGTATCGACAGACATCATTTTCAGTTTTTTTAGTTTAATCAGTTCAAGAACACGACCAGGGGTTCCAATGATAAGTTGTGGCCCTTTTTTCAAGCGTTCGATTTGGCGCTTTTGGCTATGACCAGAAAGCAAGACCTGACTCGTCCATCCCAGAGGTTCAGCCCAAACCTTAGTCACCTCGAAAAGTTGACCAGCTAATTCAGTATTTGGCGCTAAGATTAAAATTTGTTGGGCTTTTGGGCTCTTCAGATTAAGCAATAAAGGCCAGAGATAGGCTAGGGTTTTCCCTGTTCCTGTAGGGCTAATACCAAGCAGGTTTTTCCCTTGACGGATGGGTAAAAAGGCTTCTTCTTGGATAGGGGTGAAGTCGGTCATTTGTTGGTTGGCTAGAAGAGTTTGCCAAGATTTGGGAAAGGAATGTAACATATCTATCTACCTCGATTTTAAAGGGGTGTATTAAAAGTGGCTTAAGCGGTTGAGAGCGTCAGGATAGACGCCAGAAGTCGTTCTCAGGACGTTGCTAAAAGCGGTGTGCTTTCTTTTAGGACAATTGAAATCTCTCATAAGAGTAGGGACTAAGACCCCTAGTTCCTAATCCCTTTTATGGTATTCATTATACCATGTTTTCCTGTTTTCATGCCATTTTAAGCCATCCCTTCTGCAATTATTTGTCTGGAATAGACGGTGGAAACGATGAGAAGTGAGCGCAGACATAGCCTGTTCTCTTCCTCTCTCGAGAAGATAGGAAAGGGCACTAGCTGTCAATTTGGGCAGTAGCCATACTAATATAAGTAATTGAGGAGCTAAACTGGCGGTGAATTTGGAGATTTGTCTTCTCATAGTCAGGAACAAAACAGAGATAGCGTTACTAGAATATTAATGCATTCGTTGAGAGGGATTTAAATAAGTAATATTTAGGCAATATACGGGTAGAAAAGATGACGATTTTAAATTGAAAAGGAGTTAGAAGAGGATCGGTTACCACCTTTTTGGATTTGGAGATTCAATCATCAAATACTTATTTAGAGAGATGAAGGCAAATCTTGTCAATAAGGAAAATTATTTAATTTATTAAGCAAATAAGGAATTTTTTGACAAAAACCATGAAAAAAGGTAAAATAAAGATGGTAAGAATATTTCTGCTTAGAAAGGAAAAATAAGGAAACGATACGAGTCAGAGATTTTCTAAGCAAAAAGGGCAAAAACTTAGTTTTAAATAGTAGTGCACAAGCCACTTTTACATGCAATCTAGTGCAGCTGTACTTGGATCGGCGGTTCATCGTGGACAGGTGGAGTTAGAGCTAGGATTGAAAGTGAAAATTTAGAATTTACGTTAGGTAAAAAGGAGGAACAAGCTATGATAGGAATGCTTTTTTATACAATTGTTTCAGTCATCATCCTAATTATTTTAATATGTGTCGCTTTAAAATTTTATAACAATTACAAGAAAAATAAGTTTCCTAAATCATAGCAAGAACAAACTATTCTTGCTAGATAAGTAAGTTTTGATACATGTCCTCACCATATGCTACCATAATAGAGGAAAAGGGTAGTTCAAAACTACATTAAATCCTTAGAGAACAGTTGTTCTCTAAGGATTTTTAGGTATCTAAAGATTTAGTGAGTGTTTTCAGGTTAGCAGGAAGCATAAATGTTCACTTTAAAAGTGTAGGGGAAAATCTATCTTTTTACTTTCGAGGTAGAAAAGAAAAATCTATTCTTCTCAAAAAAGGGGTTAACAGACTGGGCTGTTTATTGGCTCATGGGTCACGAAAAAAGGCACCCCTACCTGTTCACTTGTGAAAGGGGTGTCTTCAGTAAAAATGTGTCTAGCAAATTCTAGGTGCGTTTATTTTAATGGGATGCGATAGAAGGCTATGTCTTTCTTTACAGGCGTCAGACGTTTTAGCCTCTTTACTCAATGTCTAATGTGATGCCTTCATCAAGCGTCTGAGAGACATAAGCACCATTTTTCTTGCGTTGCTTGACACATTCGGTCAGGAGGTATTCAATTTGCCCATTGATTGATCGAAAATCATCTTCTGCCCAAGCAGCAATGGCTTTGTATAGATTTTCCGAAAGTCGAAGGGGGATTTGTTTTTTGGCTACCATAGAAGTTAGTAGAGGCTTCCTGAATTAATGACTGGTTGTGCATCGTGATTGCCACAAAGAACAACTAAAAGATTTGAGACCATTGCTGCTTTTCGCTCTTCATCCAAGTCAACAACTTCCTTATTATTCAAGCTCTCTAGGGCCATTTCAACCATACCAACTGCGCCATCAACAATCATTTTTCGTGCATCGACAATCGCACTAGCTTGTTGACGTTGAAGCATAACAGCGGCAATTTCTGGAGCGTAAGCCAGGTAAGTGATACGAGCATCCAGAACTTCAAGTCCAGCATCTACCACCTTTTTTTGAATGGCTTCCTTGATGCGTTCGACCACGACCTCGCTAGATCCTCTCAAACTGCCATCATCTGCACGGCCATCACCAGTCGTATCCACATTAGGTGCGACATCATAAGGATAGCAGCGGACAATATTTCTGACGGCACTGTCACATTGTAAGGAGAGGTACTCCATATAATTATCCACTGTGAAAGCAGCTTTGGCAGTATCATCAACTCTCCACATTACAGCAATCCCAATTTCAATAGGATTTCCAAGTAAATCATTTATTTTTTGCTTATTATTGCTTAAGGTCATGATTTTTAGAGAAATTGCTTTTTTTATGGGAGAGGAAATCGAGCTATCGGAATCTTTATCAAGCTTAATTGTTTTTGAGCTACTTCCATCAACATCTCCACTTTGCCCAAGTTTTGTGCCAGCAGCAGGATTAACAGCTATACAAAAAGGATTGACAAAATAAATCCCGGCTTCTTTGATACTGCCAGCATACTTCCCAAAAAGGGTTAAAACCAAAGCTTCCTTGGGTTTGATTATCTTTATTCCAGAGAAGAGAATAATGCCTATAATTGTATAACTAGCAGAAATAATCAGAACAGAAAGTGCCAGATTGGAACGGTTAATATTGGTAAGAGACCACACTAACCCAACAATTGCTAGTATATAGGCCAGAGTAAGGGTAAGTAAGACGAAACCTCCCGTTTTTTGAGGTGCAATGATTTTTTCTTCCATGGGAACCATCTCCTTTGTTAATTTGATATCTAAATGATATCAAAAAGAAATCAATTTGTCAAATAAAAATTGGACAGTTATAATAGCAGAAGAGAAAGTTTTTTCGCATTCTTTCCATAACTTTAAAACTTATGGTAAAATAGTAGGGATAACTAATGAAAGAGGCAGAGATGAGAAAACCTATTATTATCGGTGTAACAGGAGGGTCAGGTAGTGGTAAAACGTCAGTATCACGAGCGATTCTAGCCAACTTTCCTGATGCTAAAATTGCGATGATTGAGCACGATTCCTACTACAAAGATCAAGCACACTTAACGTTTGACGAGCGGATTAAAACCAATTATGATCATCCCTTGGCTTTTGATACAGACTTGATGATTGAGCAATTAAACGAACTGCTATTTGGTCGTCCCGTCGATATTCCCGTCTATAATTATTCCCAACATACACGGTCAAAAGAGGTTTTTCGACAAGAACCGCAGGAAGTGTTTATTGTAGAAGGTATTTTAGTCTTGGAGGACAAACGCTTACGAGACTTGATGGATATCAAGATCTTTGTTGACACGGATGATGATGTTCGGATTATTCGTCGTATTAAACGTGATTTGCTTGAACGCGGAAGAACCCTTGATAGCGTTATTAATCAATACTTAGGGGTTGTCAAGCCCATGTATCACCAATTTATAGAGCCGAGCAAACGCTATGCTGATATTGTTATTCCAGAGGGAGTGACAAACACGGTGGCCATTGACCTTATCAATACTAAGGTAGCGGCTATTTTAAATAAAGAAGAGTAGGCTATAAGAAGTGACCGAGAGGTCATTTTTTATTTTGCCAGATTAAAAAAAGAAATTATTTTGCTGATTCCTTGTTTAAGCGAGTTTCTTCATTCCCAAATTATGATATCCTAATAAGATAGACATAAGTGAATGAGAAATTTTATTTAAGAAGAGTGTAGTGAATCCGTGAAAAGGAGAGCGTATGAAGAAATCGACCTTATTTGTTTTAGACCTTTTGAATTTTGCAGTCTGTTTTTGTTTTGCCAGTTGGCTTTTTATGAATTTTCTTTTCACGTATTCTTTAGAGATTTTCAATTTCCCTGTCAGTCGAACCGTGATTGTTTTGCTAAATTTAGCCCTTATCCTCGTCCTAGCAGCTTTTTGTTTTATTTGGTTTCGGCTGCTCTATTTGCGCTACCTTAATCCCAAGCACCTATTTTTTCTTTACAGTGTTTACTTTATCTTACTTTTTTACCTCCTGTTTTTGAAAAACATTGGCTCACATAGCTATGAATTAAACCCTCTGACCTATTTTAATGGTATTTTATTTGGGTATTGGTTTGAGCCTGTCATGAATTTACTTTTGTTTATCCCTCTTAGTCTCCTGTTTAAAATGACTTGGAAGCGTGCACTTCTTGCTTTGATGGCCTTGTTTTTCGTGGAGAGTTTGCAGTATATCCTTCATCTGGGTGTTTTTGATGTGGGAGATTTGATGGCAAATGCCATAAGTCTTGCTTTAGGTCAGGGCATACGATTTCTGCTCTTTCAGCTTGGGCTTTCGTCTTGGCTTGAAAAAGATGATGCAAGATGATAGACAGGGAGTCAGGCAAGGGGCTGTTGGGACAGGCTGAATCCTAGGGAATCCCCTCTTTTTAGGACGGTTTTATCTAATGGAAGATAGACGTAATCCTTTAGATAAAGCGAGAAAGCAATAGTCAAGGCAAGCAGCAGAGATTTTTGATCAACTCCTTGACATTTTAGGTGAAATCTAGTAACATAGTATTATCTTTGAAATTGAAGGGAGTGAAAATAATGTCTAAAACAGTAGTCCGCAAGAATGAATCACTTGATGACGCCCTTCGTCGTTTCAAACGTTCTGTCACTAAAGCTGGTACGCTTCAAGAAGCTCGCAAACGTGAACACTACGAAAAGCCTTCTGTAAAACGTAAACGTAAGTCAGAAGCAGCTCGCAAACGTAAGAAATTCTAAGTAAAAACAGGTTTCAGACTAAAAAATAAAGCCCTTAGACAATTATCGTCTAAGGACTTTTTTGTTGATTTGATTTCAGAAAGGAGTTTGATAAAT
>DIXV01000099.1:21193-24375 GCA_002436115.1 Streptococcus sp. UBA6071
ATTATGAGTGAAATCATTGACAAGTGAGGCTTTAGGGAGTATAATTTAAGTGCATTTGACTTGATGAAGGCTTTTATTGAGCAACTGTAAGGAGAAAAAGAAAAGAGGAAATGAAAATGGGATTATTTGATTTTTTGAAAAAGGACAAGGGTGAAAACGTAGAACCTGTCCCAGAAGTCCTAGAAGAGTCTATTGAGGAGACCGTAGAATCAGCTGTGGCTGACAAACCGGCTGTTGAGGTAGTTGAGGTTGAGACACAGGTTGAACCACTTCTTGAAGAAGAAAGTAAAGGTAGCGGTTGGGCAGCCATCACTGCAACTTTTGAGGCAACTTATCCTGGTCAAAAGAAACCTCGACACTTGGGGGCAAATTCTTCTAGACGCTCAGGCGGCCAACAACCCTTAGAAGCTATCAGTGTTTATGATGGTGGAGATTACTGGCATTTTGTAACTTACGGCTTATCTGATGTTTATGATGAGAGTCTGAAAGAGAACCCTAAAACTAGCAGTTTTGGGATGGAGTTCACTTACAAATTGAAAAAGCAAGAAGACGATGTTGAGAAGGAAGTTATTATCGGCACGGCTAATCTGCTTCAGACCTTAGCAGGTTTAACTGTTAATCAAGGGGACATTTTTAAGCCTTATGACTACTTGTATACAGGTCAGACAGAAGGAATTGATGTCCACCAAAAATCTCAGTTAACAGGCTTTATTTGCGTATTAGATCCTGACATTAAAGGGGTTGACACACCAAATGGTCGAGTTGAATTTATCGAATTTATAGGAATGACCGATGCAGAACTAAAAACCTTAAGCGATAGAGAATCGGTGCGTGCCTTGTATAAAAAGCTGCCACGTCCTTTAACGGATTACCGAAGAAAGTCCTTAGTATAACCATTATATAGCTATAAGGCTGAGGAGTTCCTCAGCTTTTTTAGGTTTGACACATGAACTAACAGGAAATCTGGTTTTCCTTAATCAGCTAAGAGACGAAAGAGCGTTTTAAAGGGCTGTCACCTTCCTGAGATTTATGGTAGAATAAAAAGAATATGAAACGTTATAAGACACTAAATGAGTATTACCGTCACCTTTTTGGGGAGAAGATTTTTAAGGTTCCCATTGATGCAGGATTTGACTGCCCTAATCGGGATGGAACAGTAGCAAGAGGCGGCTGTACTTTTTGCACGGTTTCAGGATCAGGGGATGCCATTGTCGCACCAGATGCCCCAATCAGGGATCAGTTTTATCTGGAAGTTGATTTCATGCACCGTAAATGGCCAGATGTTAAGAAATATCTGGTTTATTTTCAAAATTATACCAATACCCATGACCATGTTGATGTCCTTCGTTCCCGTTATGAACAAGCTATCAATGAGCCAGGAGTGGTGGGAATCAACATAGGGACACGCCCAGATTGTCTCCCAGATGAGACCATCTGCTATCTAGCGGAGCTAAAAGAAAGAGGCCTTCATGTAACGGTAGAGCTGGGCTTACAGACGACCTATGAAGACACTTCCGAACGGATTAACCGTGCCCATAGCTATGAGACATTTACAGATGCGGTTAAACGGTTGAGACAGTATGGTTTGGAAGTTGTGGTTCACTTGATCAATGGCTTACCCGGTGAGACTCATGAGATGATGTTAGAAAATGTCAGGCGGGTTGTGGCTGATACTGAAATTCAGGGGATTAAACTCCATCTTCTTCACCTTATGACCAATACGCGCATGCAAAGAGATTACCATGAGGGACGCTTGCACCTTCTTAGTCAGGAGGAATATGTTGCCATCATTTGTGACCAACTGGAAGTATTACCCCCTCATCTGATTGTTCACCGAATTACGGGAGATGCTCCAGCTGATAAATTGATTGGTCCAATGTGGAGTTTGAATAAATGGGAAGTCCTCAACGCTATTGATGCAGAAATGCTTCGTCGCAATAGCACACAAGGCTGTAACTATCATGCGAAGGAGGAAGGCTCATGAAACGTCCCTTGGAGATGGCACACGACTTTTTGGCAGCTGTTTTAGATGACAAGGGTCTAGCTATTGATGCGACGATGGGAAATGGCAATGATACGGTTTTTTTAGCAAAGCTTGCGAGAGAAGTCTATGCGTTTGATGTGCAGGAGCAGGCTCTTAAGAAAACTAGAGAGCATTTGGACAAGCTCTCTCTAAAGAATGTCCAACTCATCCTAGATGGGCATGAACACCTTAAGCACTATGTATCAGAGGGAGTTAGGGCTGCTATTTTCAATCTGGGCTACCTGCCGAATGCAGATAAGTCTCTTATTACAAGACCCAAGACAACCTTAAAAGCGATTCAACAAGTGCTTGACTTGCTTGAAGAGGGTGGTCGTTTATCTATTATGGTTTATTATGGACATCCAGGTGGTGATACGGAAAAAAATGCTGTTTTAACATACGTCCAATCCTTACCTCAAAAAACCTTTGCAGTCATGCTTTACCAACCTCTAAATCAAATCAATACGCCCCCTTTCTTGTTACTGATCGAAAAACTCAAAAAGACCTTTTAAGTAAGGTCTTTTTGAGTTGGTGTGCTAATCGGCCATTATCTAAAGAGATGGATGTTGTTCCTTATCTTTAGCAACTACTTGAACTTTCAGCCTATGGCATTAGTTCATGTTGATTTTTGGAGAATGGATAAGTTTACCCAAACTGGCATCATTAATCAAGACATCAGAAGAAGCAATTCATATGAGAACAGTTGGGATTACACGATCTGTCAGTCACTGTTTAGGGGAAGTAAGATTGCTGTGATAAAAGCAAGGTCCATAGGCATTTGCTCCTAAGTTCGACAATCTGCGAGATATGTAGTGAAGTGAAGAAGACTAGTTTGTGCTCATCGCTTGGTTTTTTCAGACGATGATTGGTAAAAGAGTTGGCAGAGTGGGAAAGGAGCCTTGAACCGCATAAGGGTGCTAAACAGACTGTTGGCTTACTTTCCTTGCTTGTCATTTAGAAAGGGGCATCACCTGATGCCTAACGTGTGAGCGAAAAGAACAGGTTTTGGTTTAGCTTGTTTGTTTGGTCATTCTGCCATATAGAAGATTGAGGGTGAGCCCGACGAGGGCAAGGGCAATAGCGATATAGAAGGCAGTTGAATAGTTTCCTTGGTTTGCGCTGGCTACCCGAACGGCAATCTGTGGAGCGAATAGAGCTG
>DIXV01000093.1:0-868 GCA_002436115.1 Streptococcus sp. UBA6071
TTTTTTATTAAAAAGAACCAAAATTACCCTCCTGGAGATATAAAAATGAGCCTATTTTAAAAAATAAGCTCATTTTATTCTTTATGTTATTTTTAACAGTATCCATTTATAATTTTTTAAAATAATCGTTTAAATATGACGATGCAGAACGATATCCAGCTTCCTTTGCTAACTGATTAATTTTTTCTCTAACTGAAGGCTGCAATGTAAATTGATATTGTTTTGTTCGTTCAAAATTATCAATAGCTCCCTGAACTTTTTCATTTTCATGATTGACTTCGGTTGATTTTAACATATTACTAATTTTATTTTTTGTATTATCGAATGCCATTTCTTCTCCTTTTTCATTATATTTATACCCATAAACATCAATATAATTATAATTATATTGATTCTGTGATTTTATCAAAAATAGTATCTATCTCATCAAAAAACTTTTTATTCGTACGATATAGAACTTTATCTTCTCTCATTTCTGATAATGAAACCTTATCCAAAGTTGATCGATTGAACAATTCTTTATGGGGAATCATCGCAATAACCTCACTACTATTGATTAGGGAAGTTTGTAACTCTTTTGATGATTTGGTATTGTGTTTAATCATATTACCAATAAATAAGAGTTGAGCTGTTACATAACTTTCTCTACTTTTGAAATCAAAGGTTTCTTCTCTGAATTCCTCCAAACGTTCTTCCAGATTAAATTTAGCTTGATAACCATGTTCGCCTGGAGTAACTGGACTAAGAATATAGTGGCTGACAATTATTGCATTTCTTGTAGCAGTTGAAAAATCAGGATGACAGTCTATTAAAATATAATCATACTTACCTAATTCTTTCATTTCATAATTATCTTCTAGCCACATAT
>DIXV01000093.1:1050-19022 GCA_002436115.1 Streptococcus sp. UBA6071
TTTTTGTTTCAAGTTCTTTTTCCAATGTGTCAAGTCTGATATATCCTGAAATAATATCAATATTTTCTTTTACATGATGAATTTTAACATCGTTAGTAGCTTTAAAAATATTTGCTACAGTCCCTTCAGTTTCAAATAAATTGTAGGTCTGTGTCAAATTACATTGATGATCTAAATCAAGTAATAAGATTTTCTTTCCTTTTTTAGCTAGCCACTCTCCATAATTATAGACAAGAGTGGTTTTTCCTACTCCGCCTTTTATAGCAGCAAATGTTATTATCTTCACAGCATTTCCTCCTTATCTTTACTAATATTATATCATAATAAATATATTTATCAACATAAATATATTTATAAATCACAACAAAAGTGCTATTCATTACAAATTTATGACCATTCATTACTTTTTAAAGCGTTTTCACGGAAATTGTAATATAATAAATTTATAAAAATTAATCAATGAAAATAAGGAGTCAATATTATGAAAAAGCTAACAAATAACCCAAGTCTTGCTAAACAACATTCTTTAATTTCATCTAATGAACTAACACAAATTATTGGAGGAAGCGGATTCTCACTTTTTGATTATCTCTTTCCTTTCAAAAAGACACACAAGAACGGTTAATACACCTGTGAGCTCTTTAAGTTTATAAAAAGCCTCTATGAAGAAATCAGTATATCTTCATAGAGGCTTTTTATGAGTTTATTCAATAAATAATAATTCTTGAGTGAATTTATAATTGTGACTGTTAGTTGATAAGCTAATTTTATGGTATTTATTGATAATACTTTTGACATTAGCTAAACCAATTCCTCGATTGTCACCTTTACTTGAATATCCATATTGATAGATTGTATCAATATTAATTTGTTTTTCTAGTGTAGTATTCTCGATGAATAAAATTTTACGTTGCCCATCTTGGAAATATGCAAAACTGATATTACCTTCATCACACTTTTCTGTTGCTTCTATAGCATTGTCCAATAAAATAGAAAGCATGGTAATAAAGTCAATCACTTCTATATTCGGAACATCAATTGTATCATCAATTTCAACAGATATTCCTATTCCTTTTTGTTGCGCTTCAATCATTTTGGCAGATAATATACTTTTCATCGCTGGATTTTGAATATTAGATAATCTTGCAATATCATATTTCCCTTTATAAAATTTCTTGTCTGAATCAGCAATCACAGAATTATAAATAGATCTAATTAGAGAAATATCCTCATCCTTTATTGCTTCATTTAAACTAACTAAAATATTTGTATAATCATGTCTAAAACTCCTAATTTCGCGATATAATGATTCAACATGATTGCTATACTGAGATAAATCCGCTACTTGTCGATCTTTTAAATTTTGAAGCTCTTTTTCTTTTTTTGATTTCTCAAAATAATTTAAATACAACAGTCCTATCGTAAATAAAGCAAAATAGATTAGCAAGACATTAGTTCGAACAAAATAAGTATCCCAAATGCTGTTATAAGCACCTGCTTCAACAGCATTTTCTAATAGAATATTTCCTCTAATCAAAATAAAGTAGGTAATAAAAAGGACATTCAAACCTAAAAATATAGGTCGTAAATCCTTATCCTCAGTATCAACCCTAAGATACTCTGTTTCAATCCTTAATCCTTTGAAAAAATAAATATAAAATGGAATAAGTAACATAGGAAGTAGAATATTAAAAGCGATACTGTTATTAAAATCTACAATTGATACCCCAAATAAAAATCTTAAATAGAGTCCAATTATTCTCTGAAACATATCTCCAATAACCATTGGAAGCAAGCCATAAAATAACTTCTGAGTTCTATCCCAACCTGTTTTAAAAAATGGGATGGCAAATAAGAGAGCTGCAGGTTCTATAAGCTGATAAAACCTTCCTAGTATAATATATATTATTATTGTGAGAAATAATGATATTACTAGCTTCTTCTTTATTGAAATTTTTAATCCACTAATTTGTTCAAAAATCATCAAACGAATGAACATAGAGATTAAAAATAATATATCATAAATCGGAGAGAAATAAATAGACATTAACTATTCTCCACTAAATCTACTAATTGTTTTTGCTTCAGACGAGATACTAAGCAAGAATCTCCATTTTCAAAATAAACAATATGATTTGTTCTATCTACTTTTATAATATTAGCAGGATTAACAACATAGGCTCTATGAGCATGATAAAGACAATCATCCGCCTTAGCAATTTCAGATACCTTTCCGTAAAATTCTTGCTGTCCTGTTTTAGTTTTTAATATTACTTTATGGATTGTAGTCGATGTTTCAAAATATAAAATATCGCTAAAAGGAACTTGAATATGGGCATTTTCTGTTTTATAGACAAAAGAATTTTCTGCAACCGTATGATCGATATTTTCAAAGGCATGCACAAGAACATCGTTGACAGCTTTTTGAAATTCAGTATTTGACAACCCTTTATCGATGAAATCTAAAGCTGATACTCGATATCGATAAGTCACAGGCATGAATTCAGAATGTGTTGTTACAAATACTATAATGGCATAAGGATCACGCTCACGAATCTCACGTGCAATCTCCATCCCTTTTCTTTCCTCACCCTTTATCTCAATATCCAAAAAGAAAAATTGATGATTCCCTGTTTCCTGGATAGCATCTAATAATTGATTTGGCTTTCCGAAAATTTCTAATGATTTATATTTTACCGATGTTTCCTCAACACATGATAAAATTGCTTTCTCCAATCTAGATTGTTGAATAAAATCATCCTCTAAAATAAAAATATTTAACATAAAATCTCCTAAATCCATTTCCAAAGTTTAAGTAATTCTTTTTTCTTATATCTTGAATAAGGAATATCCTCAACCTGAGAGAAGACCAAACAGGTCTTCTCTCAACATTGGAAGTGGTCGCCCACCATCGTCGACAACATCTCTTTGTCTTAGTAAAGGTCTAAATAATTATCAATTTCCCATTGCGACACGAAGGTTGCATAGCTAGCCCATTCAATCTTCTTGGCTTCTAGGAAGTTCGTAAAGATATGCTCACCTAAAGCTGATCTAACAACATCATCTTTACGAAGAGCTTTCAAGGCATTGTGAAGCGTTGATGGTAAATCTGTAATCCCCGCAGCTTTACGTTCCTCATCTGTCATTGCATAGATGTTTGTCTCTACTGGTGCAGGAACCTCTAACTTGTTCTCAATACCGCTCAGACCGACTTCTAGCAAGACTGCCATTGTCAAATACGGGTTAGCCGTTGGGTCAACCGACCGCAATTCCAAACGTGTACTCATCCCACGAGAAGCTGGTACGCGTACTAATGGTGAGCGATTACGTCCTGCCCAAGCAACATAAACAGGTGCTTCAAAACCTGGCACTAAACGCTTATAAGAGTTAACCGTTGGGTTTGTAATAGCAGTGTAGTTATAGGCATGGTTGATCAAGCCCGCTAAGAAATGATAAGCATCACTTGAAAGTTGCATGCCATTTGGATCTTTCGGGTCAAAGAAAGCATTATTGCCGTCCATATCAAAAAGTGACATATTACAATGCATTCCAGAGCCATTAATACCATATTTTGGTTTTGCCATGAAAGTAGCGTACAAGCCATGTTTCCGAGCAATCGTCTTAACCACTAGCTTGAAGATTTGGATCTTGTCACAAGCGTTTAAAACATCTGCATATTTGAAATCAATCTCGTGCTGGCCTACAGCAACCTCATGGTGAGAAGCCTCAACTTCAAAATTCATTTCCGTTAAAACATTGACAATTTCACGACGGGTATAGTCCGCTAAATCTGTTGGAGCAAGATCGAAATAGCCACCTTTATCATTAACCTCAAGTGTTGGTTCGCCATTGCTATCCATCTTAAAGAGGAAGAACTCTGGTTCTGGACCTAAGTTGAAAGAGGCATAGCCTAGGTCTGTCATATGACCAAGCGCTCTCTTCAAGTTACCACGAGGGTCTCCAGCAAATGGTTTGCCTTCTGCTGTATAGACATCACAAATCAAGCCTGCGACAGATCCATTTTCGTCTCCCCAAGGAAAGACTATCCAAGTGTCAAGATCTGGATAAAGATACATATCAGACTCATTGATGCGAACAAACCCTTCGATAGAAGAGCCGTCAAACATCACTTTGTTTGCCAAGACTTTATCTATTTGTTCTTCAGTTGCAGGAATTTCGACGTTTTTCAAGGTGCCTAAAATGTCTGTAAACATTAGGCGTAAGAAAGTAACGTTTTTTTCTTTGATTTCACGACGAATGTCAGCTGCTGTGATTGCCATTATTGGTCTCCTTTTCCCAATCAATAAAGATTATCTGCCAAATCGTCCATAAGGATTGGACGATGTAGTGAAACGACTTTGTTGCGAAAGTTCTCCGTGAAGAAGTTGCCGAACCTCGCTATCTGTCAACTGCTGACGCTTCTTAGCTGCCTTTTGAGCATATTTACGTTTAATCTCGGCGATGTTAAGACCATCGGAAATGTAGTCTTTAATCTCAAGCAGATTATCCATATCATTTAATGAATACATCCGACGATTACCCTCATTTCGGTCAGGCTTAATCAAACCTTGATCTTCGTAATACCTAATCTGCCTAGCTGTCAAATCGGTTAGCTTCATGACACTGCCGATAGGAAAAACAGATAAATTTCGACGTAGTTCTTTTTCCTTCACGATTACCCTCCTGCACTCCATTATAACGCATTTTTTTTATTTGTCAAGTTTCTATGTTAGAAAATCTAACATTGTTTTTTATCGATATATTTCCGCTTGATTGCCCGCCAATCAGAATTCACTAAAATAGCGATAAAGACGCCGACAAAAGTTTCAAACACTCTGACCAAACTATAGATAATGCGGCTACCCGAAGGAACCGATAAGGCAATGATTAAAAAAGCAGAAACCCCACCAATCACACCTGCCTTATTATTTAAGGCGACATTAGCCGTTATCGTCATCATGGTAAAGATGGGAACAAAAATTAAGGTTACCCAGTGAGCTGACCCCGTCGCTTGTTCAATCAGGAAATATAGAATCGCACAAAGACCACCAATTGAGTTCCCTAAAATCCGAGAAGATCCAAAGTGTATGCTGGAATCAAAATCTTCTCGCAGGCTAAAAACGGCTGTTAGTGCTGAGATTTGAACCCCTTCCCAGCCCATTATATTGAACAGAAGAATGACCAGAAAAACAGCCAAACCTGATTTAATCACACGCATCCCTGGTCGAACCTTTCGCCAGTTAAATTTAATACTCATTGATGCCTCCATATTTAATCTTTTTTATTATAACATCTTCCCTAAAATATTTAAAGTACAGAAAATCTACTTTTAGCTACAATTAAGCTACATTTTAGAAAAATGTAGCCAAACTATCAAGATACGTTTAGGAAAGCAGGCAAACAAGCTCGAGCTAACCTCTCAACCTCCTTATCATTTCGACAAAATTGGGGCTGGAAAATCATTTTCCAGCCCCAATTGTAAATCATTATTCCGCCTTATCAGCTGTCACAGACTGCGTAAAAGCTTCTTGAACATATTCTTCGTATTTCCCTGATTCGGTCAATTCCTTGATGACTTGATCAACCACTTCCTTAAGCTCGCTATCTCCTTTCGTTAAAGCCACAGCGTAAGCGTCTGTTTCAGATGAGTCTAATGTAATCGAGGCCAAGCCTAAACTAGGGTTGTTCTCAATATAGCCCTGTGCTATGGGACCTTCTAAAACAACTGCCTTGACCTTGCCAGACAAGAGTTCATTAACCATAGCGCCGACAGAGGCCAAAGAGACTGAGTTGATGCCTGTCAATTGTTCTTTAGCAACAGCCTCTTGAACCGATCCTTTTTGAACAGCCACGGATTGACCTGACAAACTATCTGTTGAGGTATACTTATCTGCATCTGCTAGTTGAATCAGGACAACATTTTTAGCCCTATAGTACGGTTCCGAAAAATCATAGACTTTTTCCCGTTCGCTTGTTGCAGAGATTCCTGAAATAGCTAAGTCTGCTTTACCAGACTGTAGACTATTAAGAACATTGTCAAAGCTCATCTCTGACAGAACTAGTTCAACACCAAGTGCATCAGCAATGGCCTGAGCCAACTTAACATCCGATCCTAGGATTTGATTTTTTCCATCCACTAGAGCCTTAAATTCAAAAGGTGCAAATTCAGGATTCATGGCAACCACTAATTGCCCCTTCTCCTTAATCTTATCAACACTGGTACCACTGTTCGACTCCTTGTCACCACTACAGGCTACCAAGGCAAAGACAGAGATAACCCCCAACAAACATATCATTATTTTTTTCATGAGCAAGATCCTTTTTTTATTTTATTGAATAATAATGCATTTTACTGGAATTTTTATAAAATGTCAAGCAATTATTGAAAAAATATTCCATTTTTAGCCTCGAAAAAACAAAAAAAGCCCAAAAAAGTGTTGACAAAAGCATAAATATGCATTATAATGCATGGTATACTTATTTAAATCTAAACACACTATAGAAAAGAGATGAATTATGTCCAAAGAAAAAGTCATTTTAGCCTACTCTGGAGGTCTCGATACCTCTGTCGCCATCGCTTGGTTGAAGAAAGACTATGATGTTATCGCGGTTTGTATGGACGTTGGCGAAGGCAAAGACCTTGATTTTATCCATAAAAAAGCCCTTACGGTCGGTGCTGTTGAATCTCATGTCCTTGATGTTAAGGATGAGTTTGCAGAAGAGTATGTTCTACCTGCTCTTCAGGCCCATGCTATGTATGAACAAAAATACCCTCTTGTCTCAGCCCTTAGTCGCCCAATCATCTCTAAAAAACTCGTAGAGGTTGCCCACAAAACTCAGGCAACCACAATTGCCCACGGTTGCACAGGTAAAGGAAACGACCAAGTTCGGTTTGAGGTCGCTATCGCAGCTCTAGATCCCAACCTAAAGGTTATCGCACCCGTGCGTGATTGGAAGTGGTCCAGAGAAGAAGAAATTAACTATGCCAAAGAAAATGGTGTCCCTGTCCCAGCTGACTTAGACAACCCTTATTCTGTTGACCAAAACCTTTGGGGGCGTGCTAACGAATGTGGTGTTCTAGAAAACCCTTGGAACCAAGCACCCGAAGAAGCTTTCGGCATTACCAACTCCCCTGAAAAAGCTCCCGATCAGGCAGAGTTTGTTGACATCGAATTTAAAAAGGGTGTCCCTGTGGCTATCAACGGCAAAGCTTACAAGCTGGCAGATCTGATTCAACAGCTCAACACCATCGCAGGAAAACATGGCATTGGGCGGATTGATCACGTCGAAAACCGCCTAGTCGGTATCAAGTCACGTGAAATTTACGAGTGTCCAGCAGCTGTTACCCTTTTAGCAGCACATAAAGAAATCGAAGACTTGACCCTCGTGCGTGAAGTTTCTCACTTCAAACCCATTGTTGAAAACGAGCTATCCAATTTAATTTACAATGCTCTGTGGTTCAACCCTGCTACAAAAGCCTTAATCAGCTATATCAAGCAGACGCAAGAAGTTGTTAACGGTATTGCTAAGGTTAAGCTTTACAAGGGGCACGCTCAAGTCGTTGCTCGAAAATCTGAGAACTCACTTTATGATGAAAACCTAGCAACCTACACGAGTGCAGATACCTTTGATCAAGATGCCGCTGTTGGCTTCACCAAACTATGGGGCCTACCAACCAAGGTTCACTCAGAAATCAATGGCACCCATTAAGACGAGAACATAAGAAAAGGAGGTGTGAGCTCAAATCACTTTGGACTCACACCTCTTACTAAGATGAGGAAATGACGATGACACAAAATCAAAAACTTTGGGGCGGCCGCTTCGAAGCAGGACTAGAAAAATGGGTTGAAGAGTTTGGTGCCTCCATTAGCTTTGATCAGAAATTAGCCAAGTACGATATCCAAGGCTCTATTGCGCATGTTACCATGCTGGGGCAACAAGGTATTATCCCTGCTGATGAGGCCCAGCTAATCAAGGAAGGTCTCGAAACATTACTGACCCAATATGAGTCGGGGCAACTTGCTTTTGATATTTCCAATGAAGACATTCACATGAATATCGAGTCCTTACTAACCGCAGAAATCGGTCCAATTGCTGGAAAACTCCACACCGCTCGCTCTAGAAATGACCAAGTCGCAACAGATATGCACCTCTATCTCAAGGCCAAGTTGGTAGAAGTCATCGAAAAATTGGGCAAGCTCAGACAGGTCTTGGTGAACTTGTCCGAAAACCATATAGAAACGATTATGCCGGGCTATACCCACCTCCAACACGCCCAACCTATCTCCTTTGCACACCACCTCATGGCCTATTACCAGATGTTCAGCCGTGACAGTGAACGCTTCAGCTTCAACCTCAAACATACTGACCTGTCACCCCTAGGGGCCGCAGCCCTTGCAGGGACTACCTTCCCTATCGATCGCCAACTAACCAGTGATCTAATGGGCTTTGCTAAACCTTACCAAAACTCACTAGACGCTGTCAGTGACCGTGATTTTATTCTAGAGTTCCTTTCCAACAGCAGTATTCTCATGATGCATATGTCTCGCCTCTGCGAAGAAATCATTTCTTGGTGCAGTCATGAATTTCAATTTATTAGCCTATCTGACACCTTCTCAACAGGATCCTCTATCATGCCTCAGAAAAAGAACCCTGATATGGCTGAGCTAATACGAGGCAAGAGTGGCCGCGTTTACGGTAACTTGTTAAGCCTCTTAACCGTCATGAAGTCCCTCCCCTTAGCTTATAACAAGGATCTTCAAGAAGATAAGGAAGGCATGTTTGACACTGCTGAAACCATCACTGTCGCCATTGATATTTTGGCAGGTATGTTAAACACCATGACCGTCAACAAAGAAATCATGAGCGCCTCAACCGAAAAAGATTTCTCCAATGCAACCGAATTGGCAGACTATCTAGCCAGTAAAGGCCTCCCTTTTCGGGAAGCACATGAAATTGTAGGGCATTTAGTCCTTGAATGCAGTAAAAAAGGCATCTATCTTCAAGATGTTCCTCTAAAACAGTATCAAGAACGCTCTCACCTGATAGAAGACGATATCTATATCGCCCTACAATCCAAAACCGCTGTCGCTAGACGTGATTCTCTGGGCGGAACCGGCTTTGAACAAATCTCACGCCAAATCCGTCTGGCCAAGGACACCTTGACCACAGAAGAAAGCTAGTACTTAACCTTAAAAAGACTACCTCTATGATAGAGGTAGCTTTTTTCTTTTGTGTGATGCTTGCCCGATTCCCCAAAAACTCTCGCCCTAAGTATGACGACTTTTCGAGAGAAGTCTTCCTTGGTTCTTCCTCGTACTTCCCAAAAGTGCCCCAGAGCACCTTTGGGAAGACGACAAGTGCCTTTTCTCTCCTTTTGCTAGCTTATAGCCAAACCTAGCTACCACATTTTCTACCCACATGATGGGCTTGCCTAAAGCAACAGAAAAAGATAGCGGAACTATCTTTTTCTGAGGTTTTATGATAAGAGTTCTTATTTCTCTGTTAATGCAGATAGACCAGGTAAGACTTTACCTTCTAAAAGCTCCATAGAAGCTCCTCCACCTGTAGAAATCCATGAGAATTTATCTGCACGGCCAAGATTGATTGCTGCAGCAGCTGAATCACCACCACCAATGATTGATTTTACACCTGGTTGCTTAACGATAGCATCCATGACACCGATGGTACCTGCTTGGAAGTCAGGGTTTTCAAAGACACCCATTGGGCCATTCCAAACTACAGTCTTAGCCCCTGTCAATTCATCATCAAATTTAGCAATTGATTTTGAACCGATATCAAGACCTAGGAAGCCAGGATCAATCGCTTCGCCTTCTGTATCTTTCACTTGCGTGTAGTCTGCAAAAGCATTTGCTTCCTTAGAGTCAACAGGCAAGATGAGTTTACCGTTTGATTTTTCAAGGAGTTCCTTAGCAATCGTCAGTTTATCTTCTTCTACGAGTGAGTTTCCAATTTCGATACCTTGAGCCTTATAGAAGGTATAGGTCATCCCACCACCAATAAGGACTTTATCTGCTTTTTCAAGAAGGTTCTCAATAACACCGATTTTGTCTGAAACTTTTGAACCACCAAGGATAGCAATAAAGGGACGAACGGGATTGTCAACAGCTTCTTGGATATATGCAATCTCATTTTCAAGAAGGAAACCAGCAACTGCTTTTTCCACATTTGCAGAAATCCCAACATTTGAAGCATGCGCACGGTGAGCTGTTCCAAAAGCATCATTTACAAAGATACCATCTCCAAGACTAGCCCAGTATTTCCCAAGCTCAGCATCGTTTTTGGATTCTTTTTTCCCGTCAATATCTTCAAAGCGTGTGTTTTCCACAAGAAGGACTTGTCCATCTTCAAGAGCATCAATCGCTGCTTCAAGTTTGCTGCCACGAGTAGCACCTGGGAAAGCAACCTCTTGTCCCAACTTATCAGCCAAATTTGCTGCTACTGGAGCAAGCGATTTGCCGTCCTTATCTGCTTCTTCCTTAACACGTCCAAGGTGAGAGAACAAGATTGCACGCCCCCCTTGCTCGACAATGTACTTGATCGTCGGAAGAGCCGCAGAGATACGGTTGTCATTAGTAATAACGCCATCGTTCAAAGGCACGTTAAAGTCCACACGAACGAGAACTTTTTTGCCTTTTAAATCAACGTCTTTAACAGTCAATTTTGCCATGAATAAGACTCCTTAAAAAATTTTTATACAATGCTAATTATATCACAATTTCTGAATTCTTGCTCAGAACACTGAAACTTTTTATAAAAAAAAGAAAGAAGCAGGAGCCTCTTTCTTTCTCATTCTTATTTTGCAATTTTTGCAAAGTATTCAAGTGTACGAACAAGCTGTGATGTGTAAGACATTTCGTTGTCATACCATGAAACAACCTTAACCAATTGTTGACCATCAACTTCAACAACTTTAGTTTGTGTTGCATCAAATAGAGAACCAAATGAAATACCAACGATGTCTGAAGAAACAATTGGATCTTCAGTATAGCCGTAAGACTCATTAGCAGCAGCTTTCATTGTCTCATTAACTTCATCAGCAGTCACATTTTTGTTAAGTGTGACAACCAATTCTGTTACAGAACCAGTTGGAACTGGAACACGTTGTGCAGCTCCATCAAGTTTACCATTCAATTCAGGAATAACAAGACCGATAGCTTTAGCCGCACCTGTTGAGTTAGGAACGATATTTGCTGCAGCAGCACGCGCACGACGAAGGTCACCACCACGGTGTGGTCCATCAAGAACCATTTGGTCACCAGTGTAACCATGGATAGTTGTCATCAAACCTTTTTGAACACCAAAGGCATCATGAAGTGCTTTAGCCATTGGAGCCAAACAGTTTGTTGTACATGATGCACCTGAGATAACTGTTTCTGTACCGTCAAGAATATCATGGTTAGTGTTGAATACGATTGTTTTAACATCGTTACCACCTGGGGCTGTGATAACAACTTTTTTAGCACCATTTGCATGCAAATGTTTTTCAGCAGCAGCTTTTGACGCAAAGAAACCTGTTGCTTCAAGAACGATGTCCACGCCATCAGTAGCCCAGTCAATTTGCTCAGGGTCACGTTCAGCAGAAACTTTAACGAAAGTTCCGTTTACTTCAAATCCACCATCTTTAACGTCAACAGACCCGTCAAAACGACCTTGAGTTGAGTCATATTTTAACAAGTGAGCAAGCATGTTTGGATCTGTAAGGTCGTTGATGCGAACAACTTCAACACCTTCAACATTTTGAATGCGGCGGAATGCAAGACGTCCGATACGACCGAAACCGTTAATACCAACTTTAACTACCATGTGTGATTTCCTCCTTATGAAAATCAAATTTTTTATTTTAGAGGGGTTCCTCTAGTCCAATTGTGAAAACCATCACTTGAAAAACTTTCAAACGAGCCTTCAACACTTTTATTATATAACGAATTCACAGAAAATGCAACTGATTATCCTAATCAAACTCAGATAATTTTGTACCCTCTCAAAAAACAAATAAGACACCCGTAGGTGTCTTATGGGCGAATTAGGCTTCACCTTTGTTTTTCTTAATAATGTCTTCTTGAACAGACTTAGGAACGTCTTCGTAGTGGTCAAAGACCATCATGAAGGTTCCACGACCTTGTGTCGCTGAACGAAGCACTGTTGCGTAACCAAACATTTCTGCAAGAGGAACAAAGGCACGAACAACTTGAGTGTTTCCACGAGCTTCCATACCATCAACACGACCCCGACGAGCCGTAACGTGTCCCATTACATCTCCAAGGTTATCTTCTGGAGCAGTAACGGTCACCAACATCATTGGCTCAAGTATTGTAGGTTGTGCTGTTTTAGCTGCTTCTCTAAGCGCAAGGGATGCTGCCACTTTAAAGGCTGTCTCAGATGAGTCAACATCATGGTAAGATCCATCATACAGTTTCGCTTTGACATCAACGATTGGGTAGCCTGCAAGCACACCGTTAGCCATTGATTCGATCAACCCTTTTTCAACCGCTGGAATAAACTCACGTGGTACCACACCACCGACAATGGCATTTTCAAACTCAAAGCCTTTGCCTTCTTCATTTGGCGTAAATTCAATCCAAACATCACCAAACTGACCTTTACCACCCGATTGGCGCTTGAAGAAGCCTCGAGCTTGGGTAGAAGAGCGGAAGGTTTCACGGTAAGATACTTGAGGGGCACCAACGTTTGCCTCAACCTTAAACTCACGCTTCATGCGGTCAACAAGGACATCCAAGTGAAGTTCTCCCATACCTGAGATAACCGTTTCACCTGTTTCTGGGTTTGTTTCAACACGGAATGTTGGGTCTTCTTCAGCTAGTTTTTGAAGAGCAATTCCCATCTTGTCTTGGTCTGCTTTTGATTTTGGCTCAACCATCAATTGAATAACAGGTTCTGGAACATTGATAGACTCAAGGATAACTTTAGATTTTTCATTTGTCAATGAATCACCAGTTGTTGTGTCTTTCAGACCAACTGCTGCGGCAATATCACCTGCATAAACCGTTTGGATTTCTTCACGGCTATTCGCATGCATTTGGAGAATACGTCCGATACGCTCACGCTTACCTTTAGATGTATTCAATACGTAAGAACCGCTGTTAAGAATACCCGAATACACACGGAAGAAGGTTAGACGACCTACAAATGGGTCTGTCATGATCTTAAAGGCAAGGGCCGCAAATGGCTCCTCGTCCGATGCTGGACGCTCTTCTTCGGCATCTGTATCTGGGTTAATTCCCTTGATCGCAGGAATATCCAGAGGGCTTGGAAGGTAGTCAATGACTGCATCAAGCATCAGTTGAACACCCTTGTTTTTGAAGGCTGAACCACAAAGAACAGGGAAGAATTCTACATTGATGGTTGCCTTACGGATAGCTTCTTTAAGCTCTTCGTTTGTAATCTCTTCACCTTCAAGGTATTTCATCATGAGTTCTTCATCGGTTTCAGCGACTGCTTCAACCAATTTTTCACGGTATTCTTCTGCTTGCGCAATGTAAGCTTCAGGAATATCTTCCTCACGAATATCAGTACCAAGGTCGTTGGTATAAACTTCCGCCTTCATCGTTACAAGGTCAATGATCCCTGTAAAGTCATCTTCTGCACCAATCGGCAATTGGATCGGGTGAGCATTTGCTTGCAGACGGTCGTGCAATGTGCTAACAGAGTAGAGGAAGTCTGCTCCTACTTTGTCCATTTTGTTCGCAAAAACGATACGTGGGACTTTGTATTCTGTCGCTTGACGCCAAACGGTTTCGGTTTGTGGCTCAACACCAGATTGTGAGTCAAGTACTGTCACTGCACCATCAAGAACACGAAGGGAACGTTGCACTTCAATAGTGAAATCAACGTGTCCTGGGGTATCAATGATGTTGACGCGGTGGTCTTTCCATTGTGCTGTTGTCGCAGCTGATGTGATAGTGATTCCACGTTCTTGTTCCTGCTCCATCCAGTCCATTTGGGAAGCACCTTCATGTGTTTCACCAAGTTTGTGAATTTTACCAGTATAGTAAAGAATACGTTCAGTTGTTGTTGTCTTACCGGCATCGACGTGAGCCATGATACCGATATTACGAGTTTTTCCAAGTGAAAATTCGCGTGCCATGAAGTTTTTCTCCTATATTATTATCTTTATTACTAGGGTAGTTTTTACCAAAAACGGATAGGCATAAACCTACCCGCTCATCTTTTTTTCTTCTGTCTCGTTGACAAAAGTCAAAAACAGGTGTTAGCTTACCAACGGAAGTGGGCAAATGCACGATTTGCTTCAGCCATACGGTGCGTATCTTCACGCTTCTTAACAGCTGCCCCTGTATTATTTGCGGCATCCATGATTTCTTTGGCTAAACGATCAACCATCGTGTGTTCTCCACGATTACGTGCAATCGTTACCAACCAACGTAGTCCAAGTGTTGTACGACGTTCTGGACGAACTTCAACGGGAACTTGATAGTTAGACCCACCCACACGGCGAGCACGCACTTCAAGCAATGGCATGATGTTTTCCATCGCTGTTTCAAAAACCTCAAGTGGATCAGTGCCAGTGGCTTCTTTGATTTGATCAAAGGCACCATAAACAATATTTGTAGCGACACCACGTTTACCGTCCAACATTAAACGGTTGATCAAACGTGTCACAATCTGTGAATGATATAATGGATCTGCCAAGACTTCACGTTTTGGCGCTCTATTTTTACGACTCATCTATGATCTCCCTTCTTAACCTTTTGGACGTTTCGTACCGTATTTCGAACGGCCTTGCTTACGATCGTTAACACCTGCAGTATCAAGCGCTCCACGAACGATATGGTAACGTACCCCTGGAAGGTCTTTTACACGTCCACCGCGGATAAGCACCACACTGTGTTCTTGCAAGTTGTGACCGATACCTGGGATATAAGCTGTCACTTCAATAAGGTTACTCAAGCGAACACGAGCAAATTTACGAAGGGCTGAATTGGGTTTTTTAGGCGTCATTGTTCCAACACGCGTTGCAACACCACGTTTTTGAGGTGATGAGATGTTTGTTGGTATTTTTCTGTGACTGTTGTAGCCAATATTCAAAGCCGGTGATTTAGATTTTTCTACTTTTGATTTACGCGGTTTGCGAACCAATTGGTTAATTGTAGGCATCTACATTCTCCTGTATATTTTTTTATTTTTGGTTGACAGGGCATTTGGTGACAACCCCTATCGTGTGTATACTTTGCAACATTTGTCAGCACGTCTCTGTACACTTTTGAGAGACCAAAAGTAAAAAGTACCGTCTAGTATAATACCATAAGCGATACATTTTGTCAAATTCTTATTCGTGAAAGTCAATGTCTGTTTTTAGGGGAAGATGAAATGCACCACAAACAAAAAATAATGTCCATTGTTTAAAGCAGGAACTTGAAAATACAGCAGGGTATATTTTAACAAAGGATATAGTAAGTTTCTACTCCATCAAACCGAAGAGAAACACTATTTATTGTTCAATCGACTTTGACAGCTGTTGGATAATCCGACGCTTCTCACCTAACTTTGTATTAAAAATCAAAGTCAGACAAAAGGCTAGACCAACCGATAGAAGTAAAGCAGTGAAGGATGAAAATAGAACGTAGAACAATCCAGAAGCAAGAATAGCAAAGATAGATATGTAAATTATTATTGAAACAATTCGAAGATTCTTTACTTGTTGTGTAATAAACTCCTTAAACTCTGATTCCCTTAGATCAAGTTTTCTCAGTTCTTCAGATTGTTCAAGTTTACGATATATTTTTTTAGCAAGATGCCTTGCAAAAACTCCTGCCCGCCTCAGATACAATTTCAGAAAGCCGATGTTCAGATACTTGAAAATCTTCATATTCGATAAAGTTTTCCCACTCTTTTATTTGTTTTCGTGATTTTAGGTAGATCAAAGTCATGAAGAACATTAATAAAATAACGTTGAAAAGTATCGTAGAGATTGGTAAATAAAGGCGATCTATCTGTTTTATGACAGTTGCACCAATAATATAGAAAAACAGCTGTCTATTTTTGTTTATCGAAAATTGCTTTGTTTCAAAAACTCTATATAGCTGACCAGTAACACTATCTCCATAAATAAACTAAGTGTCTTCCTTAATTAAGGGCACCATTGTCTTATTTAATAACATTCTTCTCCTTCAAAGGCTAATAACCTTCTTCAACAATTAAGAGATATTCTTATCTCTACCTTCTTTTAAACAAACAATACGTCCAATTGATAACATTATCATTCCTCCCCTTTTACTTTTGTTATTTTATAAGTCATCGTACCAATATACTGTATATTAGCCAAAAATAGTAGCATTAGGAAAAACCACACCCCAAAGAGAAAAAATAAACTCCCTGAATCAACAAACCCCAATATTAATAGTATGATCATGGCAAGCATAAAAAAATACATAAACAGCTGTTTAAAAACTGCCTTATTACTTTTATAGGGACGAATCTTACAAGGCCGTAATTCTTTGTCATCCAAATTGATTTTTGCCAATATCGCCTTTTTTCTGAAATGGAAAATCAGCTCTATCAGAAAGAAGACTATAGCTAATACAGTTAATAAGATAAGGAGTTTAGCACCCATTGATAGGTTTGTTTCCAGTTTCTCAATCAATCCCAAAGAATTCAACCAACGACTAAGCAAAAACGATATTCCCCCTATAAATGCAGTGGGAACAACAACTGCTTTATCTGGTTTCTGGTACCTTTTTATATAGACCTCATAATCCTTTTTAGAAATCCGATAAACCTTTTGATAAAACAACCAGGTTAAGGGAGCAAAGAAATAACAAAGAACATTGACTGGTCTACGATCAAGTAAATAATATTGACCACCTTCTATAAAGGCTGAATATCTGAAATTTGTTTGCAAAAAATTAATTTCTTCCATACTTACCAACTCCAATTAAAGGGGTTTAGGCTATCTACAACACTCGAAACAGCCTGACCAACAGCTTCTACCCCATCATCAACCATAGGTCTAAAAAATCCTACTGCGACACCAATTACTGTTCCATCTCCATCTTTCAAAGTCACTACACTACCTAGTGGTAAAATTTTTTCTCTCATTCTATTCCTACCTTTCACGTTACAGAACGCAATTAGATAACTAATTTAGTTCATTTTGTTCCCCATTTGATCTCTCTTTTTTGATATTTACCAACGAGATTAAAAAACCGAATGGGATTGTTTTGCCAAACTAGAATAACGAAGATGGCTGGCATGAAGCCCCACATACTTGCCTTAATAATCTCGCTACCAATTGGTGCTTGATTTTTAATATCCACCAATACAACCTCAGAAATTAATGGAATAGTAACTAAACTCACTATTGCCATAATGATGACAATCACCCATGCCCAAATTTTCTTACCTCTAGTCACCTTCTTGTCTCCAAAATTACTCCAAACCAGATGACCATAAACTGCCGTTCTGAAATTCTGCCGTTCAGTTGGCTCTGCTTTCTTTACATTTTTATACAATGCCCTCTCAAGTAACCAAACAAAACCAACACATTCAATAATCCAAGCCGTCAACAGAAAAACTAAAGTGCCATAACTGTAGTACCCTCCAAATGGGTTGGCTACCGTAACCACTCCTGTCCCGCCGAGAATGGATATGCCGATAATAATCGGAATAAGGCGATTCGTCCGACGAGCTCCTTCAGTATTCAATAACCGACTTTGAGGAGCAGCTAAGACTAAGTTCCGTTTGGTATCAAAATAAACAGTTCCAACACCTGACTCGCCAACATAAATAACATCTCTGAGTAACTTCATTTACCTTCTCCTCACCAAAAATTGTTCCACTTATTCTACTTTTTTCTTTGTTATTTTGTAAGCCACAGTAACATTATGAAGTAGATCAACAACAAAGAGGAAGCAACAATTCCTTTGCCTGGTTTCTGGTGTCTTTCCATACGCAATTAGATAACTAATTTAGTT
>DIXV01000008.1:0-10003 GCA_002436115.1 Streptococcus sp. UBA6071
GTCCCCGTGTTTTTGTGGCACGGGATACTAGGATTTCAGGAGAAATGTTAGAATCTGCCTTGGTAGCAGGCTTGCTTTCTGTTGGTATTCAGGTCTATCAACTAGGTGTTTTGGCAACTCCTGGCGTAGCGCATTTGGTTCGTACGGAAAAAGCGAGTGCTGGTGTTATGATTTCAGCCAGCCATAACCCAGCCTTAGATAATGGTATTAAATTCTTTGGTAGTGACGGCTTTAAGTTAGATGATGATAAAGAAGCGGAAATTGAGGCATTGCTGGATGCGCAAGAGGATGACCTCCCCCGCCCAAGTGCTGTTGGTTTAGGAACCTTAGTTGCCTATCCTGAAGGGTTAAGAAAATATCAGCAGTTTCTGGTTTCGACAGGTTTGGAATTACAAGGGATGAAAGTAGCTCTAGATACGGCTAATGGCGCAGCAGCAAGTAGTGCACGGCAGATTTTTACTGATCTAGGAGCCGATATTGCAGTCATTGGCGAGACTCCGAATGGTCTTAATATAAACGAGGGTGTCGGCTCTACTCATCCAAACAGCTTGCAAGCTCTCGTTAGGGAGACAGGATCTGACATTGGTCTAGCCTTTGATGGGGATGCAGATCGCCTTATTGCAGTTGATGAGACAGGTCAGATTGTTGATGGGGACAAAATCATGTTTATCATCGGCAAATACCTTTCTGAGCAAGGACTTTTATCAGAAAATACGATTGTAACAACGGTTATGTCAAATCTAGGCTTCCATAAAGCACTAGATCGTCATGGAATCGCTAAAGCTGTCACAGCTGTAGGTGATCGCTATGTCGTGGAGGAGATGCGAAAATCTGGCTTCAATCTAGGTGGTGAGCAGTCTGGTCATGTGATTTTTATGGATTACAATACAACAGGAGATGGTCAGTTGACCGCGGTTCAGTTGACCAAAGTCATGTCAGAAACAGGTCTTAAATTATCAGAATTGGCTGCTCAAGTGACTATTTATCCGCAAAAATTGGTCAATATCCGTGTGGACAATGGCATGAAAAATAAGGCAATGACTGTGCCAGCCATTGCGGAAATCATTACAAAGATGGAAGCGGAGATGGCAGGCAATGGCCGCATCTTGGTTCGCCCAAGTGGCACGGAGCCCCTCTTGCGCGTGATGGCAGAGGCGCCGACAGATGAGGCGGTTAACTACTATGTGGATACTATCGCAGAAATTGTAGAGCAAGAGATTGGTTTGACTTGAAGGAACTAAGAGTTGAGGTTTCCTAACTATTAATCTTACTATGGTCAATTGACATAAAAAGTAAACCTTAAGAACCTCAAGAATAGCTCCTTTATAAATGAAAAAGACCAACAAACTGCTATCGGAAAGGCTCCGAAAATGCGTTTGTTGGTCTTTTTTTAATGCTTAATGGGGGCTTACAAGATCTTTTAATCCCTTCAGTCAGCCCAAAATTTTTCTGCAATCGCTATTCCTTGTTTTATTTTAAGCCACTGTTCGGGGATTGTTAGTTCGTTTCCTGAATCACAGGAAGCAAAGCCACATTGATGAGAGAGAAAGAGGCGTTCTTTAGGTAAAATGTGACTAGCTTGCTCTAGAGACTTATAGATACGCTCCTCATCATCAAGTTCTCTTGTTTTACTTGAGAGAAGACCAAGCACAATTTCAGCCTTTTTGTCTTTAAATGCTGCTAAAGCCTCGAGGTTACCAGAACGCTCATCGTCCCATTCTAAAAAGAAACGGTCATAGTTTTGCTCGCGGAAGAATTTGTTAGCGATTGCTTCATAGGTCCCACCTGTTGCATGACGACTTTCATAGTTTCCACGACAGTTATGAGTCCACACTTTCAAACCTAAGTCATGACCAAAGTCAATAACGGCGTTATTAATGGTGACAAATTCATCGGTTAAATCAGAAAGGTTGGCATTGCCGTCTGCAAAGAAAGAATTGGGATTTGACGGGTCAAAGAGCTCCCAGAGGCAATCATCAAATTGAATAATCTTACCACCAGCTTCCTTGTACTCTGTCAAGAATTCTTTATATGCCTGAATTAGCGCAGCTTTAAGCTCATCTCTTGTTTTGTAAATGTGCTCCTCACCAACGAGACCATCAAAGATTGCGAGTTCGGTATAAGCATGGGCGGGTCCCCAGATAGTCAACTTGGTATCACTATCACCTGCTTCTTCTTTGACTAGTTTATAAATAGTTAGAAAGTGGTGGTTTTTACCAGATAGTGGTTCAGTAATCTGAATTCCAATATCTTTACGGGTTTCAAAGAAGCCACCATCGTGGTCTTTGAAGGTATACCCATGATCAGCAATGTAGCGTTTAATTCCCTTAAAGCCCCAAATAAAATCAAGGTGCCACATGGATTTAGAATATTCTCCGTCTGTTAAAATAGCAATACCGTTTGCTTTTTGATTGGCAATAATTTCCTTGATACTGGCTCTTTCTGTGTCCTGATAGCCAGGAAAATTGTCATAAAACGGGTAGGTGATATCGTCACGATGTTCAATATCAGTTTTATATTTTCGCAAATTATCGGGACGTAAGAGGGAGCCAACGAGTTGAAATCTGGATTGTGTCATGGAAAATCTCCTATAGTATTGATGAGTTCATTTTATCAAAGATTTCTGGTTTTGGAAAATAGTTAAAAGAAGAAGACGGCTATAGTTTGAAACTATAGGTAAAATTATAAAAAAGTAGGCAAACAAAATTTACCTACTTAATATTTCCATACTATTTAGGCAATAAAAGCATTGATATCTGCTTCAATCGCATCAATTTTACGTTGGGATTCTGCTAAGTCGTTACCAACAGTAGCGATGTAAAATTTAATTTTAGGTTCTGTACCTGACGGGCGAACAGCCAACCATGAGCCATCAAGGAGGCTATATTTCAAGACATTGCTTGGTGGAGTAGTTAGGGCAGTCACTTCCCCATCAGCAGTTGTAGAGGTCAGCTCTTGAAAATCTTCGGTGAGAGCAACTGCGACTTGACCAAATGTAGCGGGCGCTGAGGAGCGGAATTTATCCATGATTTTCTTAATTTCAGCAGCACCGTCGACACCTGATAAGGTAACAGAAATGGTTTTTTCAGAGAAGTAGCCGTATTCCTTGTAGATTTCATCAATACCATCGGCCAAGGTAAGGCCACGAGAACGGTAGTAAGCAGCGATTTCTGCAACTAAGAGTACTGCTTGAATGGCATCTTTATCACGGACAAACGGCTTAGCTAGGTAACCGAAACTTTCCTCAAAGCCAAACATGTAAGTGTAGTTTCCGGTATCTTCAAATTCTTGAATTTTTTCTGCGATAAATTTAAAGCCTGTGAGGACGTTGAACATGGTAGCACCATAGCTCTCGGTAATTTTAGTCACTAACTCCGTAGAGACGATAGATTTGGCGAGTGCAGCGTTAGCAGGTAAAGTTCCAGCTTGCTTGTGGGCTTCTAAAATATATTTGGCAATGAGAGCACCAATTTGGTTACCAGATAAGTTGGTATAACTGCCATCTGCTTGTCGAGTTTCAACACCGAGGCGATCAGCATCAGGGTCAGTTGCAACTAGCACATCAGCATCAACTTGACGTCCCAACTCCTCTGCCAAAGCAAAGGCTTCTTGGCTTTCTGGATTAGGAGATTTAATGGTTGAGAAGTTTGGATCTGGTATTGTTTGTGACTCCACAACTGCCACTGAATTAAAGCCAGCCTGTGCCAAGGCACGACGGGTCATCATTTCACCAGTACCATGAAGAGGTGTATAGACAATCTTCATGTCGCTACCAAATGTATCAATGAGTTTTTGGTTGATATTGACCGATTTAACTTCTTTAAGGTATTCTACATCAACTGCTTCACCAATGATTTCAACTAAGTTGTTGGACTTGGCTGACTCTAGTTCAGCAACCTCTATTGCAAAGGGATTATCAACGGCACGGATGAAGTTGGTCAAGGCATCCGCATCTGCAGGTGGCATTTGTCCTCCATCTTCACCGTAAACTTTATAACCGTTAAAAGGTGCAGGGTTGTGACTAGCTGTAATCATAATACCAGCCCAAGTATTGAGGTGGCGGACAGCAAATGATAATTCGGGTGTAGGGCGCAGGCTCTCAAAAACATAGGCTTTGATGCCATGCTGAGCGAGTACGGCAGCAGACTCATCAGCAAATTCAGGAGAAAAATGACGGCTATCATAAGCGATGACAACTCCACGTTTTTTGGCCTCCTCTCCTTTACTTTCGATCAGTTGAGCCAAACCTTCTGTCGCTTGACGAACCACATAAATGTTGATACGGTTAATACCTGCACCAATCAATCCGCGCATCCCAGCTGTTCCAAATTCAAGCGGGGTGTAGAAGGCATCTTCTTTGGTTTTTTCGTCCATAGCCAATAAATCCTCCCGAAGATAGTCAGGAAGTTGGGAAAAGTCTAACCATTTTTGATAAGTTGCTTGATATGACATAGAATTTCTCCTTAATTTTTTTAAACGCTTACATTATACCATTTTCAGAAAGAAAAATCACGTTTTTCCATGATTATTTTTTTAATTTTAGCAGAGGAGGGATAATAGCAAAGGTCAAAAGACTTGCAATAAAGATTTCAAATAAAGCATTTGTAGAAAAAATCGTTGCAAGGAAGACTTGTACATTGCCCTTATAAACTTGAGAAAAAAAGAAGAAGACTCCAGACAAGACCAAAACCGTATTAGTTAAAGAACCGACCGCTCCAGCCAATAGAGCTCTCGTGGAGTCTTTTGTGATGTATTTGCGAAGGAACTTATAGATAAGGTAAGGGCTAATCCCAATGCAAACTCGAGGTAAAATAGCGATAAGAATGGAAAAAAAGTTACCATTTTCGACAAAAGGTGAAAACCAATAGCTATAAGGAGTGAGGATAATGGTAGCACGGACCAAACTCATCACCCCCATAAATCCACCGAGGGCAGCACCTATTCGAGGCCCATAGACTATGGATGCTACGATGACAGGGATATGGGTAATTGTTGGTTTAACGGGAAGGGCAACAAAAGTCAAAAAAATAGTCTGGCTAATCACTTCAATGACAAACATAACGGCTATAAAAATAGCAATAGCAGCGACCGTTTTGGATTTACTTCTGTTCATGGAAACTCCTTTATCATAGGTTTAATTTACATAAAGTAACTGTTTGAAAATCACTTTTCAGATGTGGTTTGCAGTTTTTCTTGGATATGGCTTACAATCACATCAAGGCTTGCTAAGGCCCCAATGCCGTAATCTCCACAAGCTAAGAGACTAGAACGCGGTTCAATCATTTCATAACCATAGGTTTTCATCTGACTAAGATTATGTTGGACAAGAGGGTTAAGGTACATTTGGGTATTCATCGCTGGGGCGATGAGTTTTGGGGTTTCAGGAGGAAGGGCTAATGCTACACTAGTGATGAGGGTATCCGCAAAACCATAAGCTAGATGAGCAATAGTGTTTGCAGAGGCAGGTGCAACAAGAAAGAGATCTGTACGCTTGGCCAAATCAATGTGGTTGATTTTGTCTGGCAAAGGTTCTGCCATGACATCTAAATGGACAGGATTTTTAGATAAAACCTGAAAGGTCAAAGGCGTGATAAATCGGGTCGCAGGAGCTGTCATCAAAACCGTTACGTCATAGCCTAATTTCTTGAGCTGACTAGTCAAATCTGCCGCCTTATAAGCAGAGATAGAGCCTGTTACAGCAAGTGTGATGTTAACCATAAGCTCACCTTTTTTCTTCTATTTTTTTAAGTAAGAGTTGTGCAATTTCTTCTCGAGTAGATACCGTTTCTTCATCTGTAGTTGTGACGAGATAGGCCTTATGGGCAGTTTCTGAGATGTCTGTTAAATCATTGGCCAAAATGTAATCTGCACGGTTTTTAAGCAGGCTTTCTCTAGCCACTCGAATGAGTTCTGCTTTTTCTACATTGACCAGAAGTTTAAAGCCAATCAATTGAATCTCAGGATTCCACGTTTTGACAAGACTAATGACCTTGGGTGTCTTTTTTAAGAAAAGTACCTGATAATCCGCCTCAGAAGAAACCTTGGCTTGCTCTTGCTTTTTAGTAAGGAAATACGTTAACTCTTGATTTTGAGCAACGGTATCAAAGTCTGTCATGTAGATGGGGCTGTAGTCTGAAACAGCCATAGCGTGAATGAACACATGGTGAGTTTTGACCAGAGGTTCTAGGGTTTCTATCAAATCTTTGACATCCGTAATGGAATAGAGGGAAAGATTGTCATGGCATTCGGGGCGGACAGCATGCTTACCAGTAACCAAGGACACCTGATGACCTGCAGCTAAAAAGATTTCAGCCATAACTTTTCCAAGATGGCCTGTGGCTTGATTAGTAATCGCTCTTACTTGATCAATTTTTTCAGAAGTACCGCCTGAAGTAATCAAAATTTTCATAGGAATATTCTACACCAATTGCTAGATTTAGTAAAGGTTTTAAGACCTCACTTCTTTTTTGACCAGTACCAAGACAGGCCAATAAGATGAAGAAGGTAAATAAGGGCAAGTAGCCACTTTACCCAAGAAGGAGAAAAGAAAATACCAATTAAAAAAACAATCCCCATGGATAAGAAAATACGCAGTTTTGCTTGAGAAGTAATTTCCTTAGCAACAAATGGTTTGTGGATATAGGTTTGATAATGTTTTGACCTTGTGATTTTTTGGTAGTATTTCTCTGATGAACGTGCCAAACAATAGGTGGCCATTAAATAAAAAACAGTCGTTGGTAGGCCAGGGATATAGATTCCAATCGTTCCTATGGCAAAGGATACACTACCGATGGTCAAAAAGAAGAGGCGCTTCATAAAATACTCCTGAGATTTTCTTAAATTATAACACAATACCCCTATAATCTCTATCGTTCTCCTTTTTAAGCTTTAGTTCGGAGAAGTAGGTACACGAGAAAGGAGGGTGCAATCCGTATACTGATAGGCTTATGACGTTTTTTAGTTCATTAAGTTCTCTTTTGAATAGCTAAACGAAAGAAAATGACATTTTTTGATAGATTTTGACAGAATAGACTTGACAAGGATTTAAAATAGTGTATAATAAATGATGTAACCGATTTCAGGAGGTGAAGCTATACTAAAATCAGAACGAAAGCAGTTGATTTTGGAAAAAATTGCTGCTGAACACTTTGTTACATTGGAGAAGCTTGTTGTTTTATTGGAAACATCGGAATCAACAGTCCGAAGAGACTTAGATGAGTTGGAGAATGAGCAAAAACTTAGACGGGTACATGGAGGGGCTGAGTACCTTCATCCCTTACAAGAAGAGCTGTCCAATCAAGAAAAATCTGTCAAAAACATTCAGGAGAAGCTAGCCCTTTGCCAGGTAGCTCTCAAGTTGATTGAACCCCACGATGTGATTTTTATTGATGCTGGAACAACCAACGAATTACTAGTCCAACGAATTCAAGAACCGAGCATCACAGTCGTCACTAATTCTATTCATCATGCAGCTCAGCTGGTGGAAAATCGTGTAAAAACGATTATTATTGGTGGACGGGTCAAAGAGTCCACGGATGCTAGTGTGGGTAGCTTTGCTATTTCCCAGATTAGTGACCTTAATTTCAATAAGGCATTTATTGGGATGAATGGGGTGGATAAGGATCATTTGACGACGCCTGACCCAGAGGAAGCTCTGGTCAAACGGGTCATTATGGAAAATGCTAAAGTTAGCTATGTCTTAGCGGATGCTTCAAAAATTGGACAAACCTCTTTTGTTAAAGTAGCAGAACTTAAGAAAGCAACCTTAGTAACCAATGCAAGCGACAGCAAGCTTCTTCAAGAAATTAAAACGAAAACGAGGGTAATTGAAGTATGATTTATACTGTCACGCTGAATCCTTCGATTGATTTTATTGTCCGCATCGACCATGTCGAGATGGGGCAAGTTAATCGGATGACCAGTGATGATAAATATCCTGGTGGAAAAGGAATTAATGTGAGTCGCATCTTACAGCGACTAGATATTCCAAGCACGGCAACAGGTTTTGTCGGAGGTTTCACTGGAGAATTTATCAAAAAGAGTTTAGCAAAAGAAGCTGTTCAAACAGCTTTTGTAGAAGTTGATAACGACACACGGATAAATATTAAACTAAAGGCTGACTTGGAAACAGAAGTCAACGGGACAGGCCCAAGTATTTCTTCAGAAAAGTTGGTTGAGCTGATTGAGTTACTCAGTCACCTATCAGCCAATGATGTGGTGGTTTTTGCTGGTTCAGCACCGATTAGTCTTGGAAACGGGGTTTACAAGGAACTAATTGCCCAAACACGGGCTACGGGCGCACAGGTGGTTTGTGATTTTGAAGGACAGACTTTAATTGATTCCTTATCTTTCTCGCCACTTCTAGTCAAGCCCAATAGTCATGAATTAGGCGCTATTTTTGGCGTTGAACTTGAGGGTCTAGATGCTATTGAGCCCTATGCTAAACAGCTCCTGAGTAAGGGAGCTCAGCATGTTATTATTTCCATGGCAGGCAATGGTGCCTTGTTGGTAACGTCTGACAAGACTTATTTTGCCAAACCAATCAAGGGCACGATTAAAAATTCAGTTGGCGCTGGTGATTCTATGGTCGCTGGCTTCACTGGCAAATTGACAGAGACGCAAGATGTACTAGAAGCCTTCAAGTGGGGAGTGGCTTGTGGTACAGCAACAGCTTTCTCAGATGATTTAGCCAGTGCAGAAGACATAAAAGAAACCTATCAGAAAGTTGAGGTAGAAACAAGATGAATATCCAAGATGTATTGAAAAAAGAGGTCATGTTGCTGGACTTACAAGCAACAGAAAAAGAGGCTGTCATTGATGAGATGATTACGAAGCTAGTTGACGCTGGACTTGTAACAGATTTTGAGACCTTTAAAGCAGGAATCCTAGCACGAGAAGAACAAACCTCCACAGGTTTAGGTGATGGGATTGCCATGCCGCATAGTAAGAATAAGGCTGTTAAAGAAGCAACCGTCCTCTTTGCGAAGTCGTCTAAGGGTGTGGACTATGCCAGTCTGGATGGTCAACCGACAGATCTTTTCTTCATGATTGCAGCACCAGAAGGAGCTAACGATACCCATTTGGCAGCACTTGCACAGTTGTCTCAATACCTCATGAAAGATGGCTTTACGGAGAAGTTGCGAGCTGCAAGTTCTGCTGACGAGGTAGTTTCTCTGTTTGATTCTGTTAATGAAGCAGCAGAAGAGACAGTAGCGTCAACCGTAGCAAAAGATGCCGATTTTCTAGTTGCAGTTACCGCTTGTACAACTGGAATTGCACATACATTCATGGCGCAGGAAGCCTTGCAAAAAGTTGCTGCTAAGATGGGAGTCGGTATCAAGGTTGAAACGAATGGTGCCTCTGGTGTAGGGAATGCCTTGACAGCAGAGGATATCTCGAAAGCTAAAGCTGTTATTATTGCAGCTGATAAAGCTGTTGAAATGGATCGTTTCGACGGGAAACCATTGGTTAATCGGCCCGTGGCAGATGGAATTCGAAAGACAGAAGACCTTATCAATCAAGCACTTTCTGGTAGTGCACCGATTTATAAAGCCAGTGGAGATGCTAAAGCGTCATCAGCTGCAGGTGGAAAACAATCCTTAGGTGGCGCTGTGTACAAGCACTTGATGAGTGGGGTTAGCCAAATGCTACCGTTTGTTATCGGTGGTGGGATTATGATTGCCTTGGCCTTCCTCTTGGACAATATGCTAGGTGTTCCAGAAAAAAGTTTAAGTTCTCTTGGTTCCTATAATGAAGTCGCCGCACTCTTTAACAGTATTGGGGGAGCAGCATTTGCTTTCATGCTTCCTATTTTAGCCGGGTTCATCGCTTTTTCAATCGCTGAAAAACCTGGTCTGGTAGCTGGTTTTGTTGCAGGGTCCATTGCTAGCTCTGGCTTAGCGTTTGGCAAAGTAGCTTTTGGTGCCGGATCAGCTGGAGATCCTGTTTCATCTGGTTTCCTTGGCGCCCTTGTTGGTGGTTTCTTAGCCGGTGGTGTTGTTCT
>DIXV01000008.1:10143-11543 GCA_002436115.1 Streptococcus sp. UBA6071
TTTCTTAGCCGGTGGTGTTGTTCTTGCTATTAAGAAGATTGTAAAAGTTCCGAGATCTCTTGAAGGGGCTAAAGCAATTCTTATCTTACCTCTCCTAGGTGTAATGGTGACGGGTTTCCTCATGCTCTTTGTCAATATTCCTATGGCAAACATCAACACAGGACTCAATGACTTTTTAACAAGTCTATCTGGAAGCTCAGCAGTTTTACTCGGTCTTCTAGTTGGCGGGATGATGGCTGTCGATATGGGTGGTCCTATCAATAAAGCAGCCTATGTCTTTGGGACAGGAACCTTAGCTGCGACAGTATCTAGTGGCGGTTCAGTAGTTATGGCGGCTGTTATGGCTGGTGGTATGACTCCTCCACTTGCAGTCTTTATAGCGACTCTACTCTTCAAAAACAAATTTACAAAAGAAGAACGCGATGCCGGTTTGACGAATATTATCATGGGTCTGTCCTTCATCACAGAAGGTGCTATTCCTTTTGGGGCAGCTGATCCAGCACGTGCTATTCCAAGCTTTATCTTAGGTTCTTCCTTAGCTGGTGGTTTGGTTGGCTTAACAGGTATCAAACTTCTTGCCCCACATGGAGGAATCTTCGTAGTTGGTTTAACAAGTAGTCCGATTCTATATCTTGCTATTGTTGCTGTGGGTGCTCTTTTATCAGGAATTGTCTTTGGTATTTTGAAAAAAGAGAAAAAAGACGCCTAATCAAGGAAATCAGCTTAGCTAAATAGAAGCTCTTAAGAAACAGAAATCCCCCTTTATCTCAAACAATGAGATAAAGGGGGATTTTTAGGTGCTTTCCCGTTACGGTTTGAGGGTTTTGTAACGGATGAGGAAAATACTCAGCAGCCAAGTTCCAATTATAGCAAACAAAGCAACAAAAATGCCTTTTTCCCATAATTGGAGAGGGTAGCGATTCATGAGATAAAAGCCAAGTTCTATAAAAATAGGGTGTAGGTAGAAGAAGTAAGCACTGAGATGCTTAAAATACCCCCACTCTTTTTGACTGCAAAAAGATGTCCGACTGACCCAATTAAAGAGGAAAAAAGAGAAGGGAAGTAGCCCCAAAAAGAAGTTTTTATCCAATCCTGGATTAATGAAAATGAAATACCCTTCCAGAAGCCAGAAAGCAAAGCAGCCGACTAGTTTTAAAAAAGGGAATTGATACAGTAAACGGTGATTACGGTAGTCGTAGACCAGATGCCCTAAACATATAAAGATAGGAACATAGAAGATGCCATTTCTACTGGTAAAAAAGACCTGTTGGTAGAGTTTGTAAGCACTTAGCAGGTGCGTGTTGCTCAAATAGGAAGAATAAGTCTCAATCATGCCTATCAGATAGAGTCCTAAAGCAATGAGAAAAATCCATTTGAAGGATAAGTGTTTTTTTAAAAAA
>DIXV01000008.1:11776-12735 GCA_002436115.1 Streptococcus sp. UBA6071
CCTAGAGGCAATAGGTAGAACGGAAGATTTAGTGTAAAAAAGTAAGTCATTGCATAGGGTAAATAAAGTATTGACAAAAAAGCGTACAATTTAATCATATGTTTCAGGTAGCCACTAAAGCTCTGTTTTCCACTGTCAATTTTTAGGCGAAGAAAAAATGTAGAGCAAATGATGAAAAAAGGCACAGCCATTCGACTAAAAATACTTTTTTGAAGGAAATGGAGGCTATCCTGTGGAAATAATCTCTGGGCATGAAGGAGAAGAACCAGTATGGAGAAAAGGAATTGGAAAAGGCTAATCAAAGGATAATTTATAACGGGTGTAGACTGTTTGTTCATAGAATGTTACACGATGTATCGTCGTAAATTTAGCGAAGACAAAAAGTTGTTTCCGCCGCCTTTAGGGGCATACGATGTTCGTCATAATAGACACTCGATACATTTCTTTCTAAAGGATGGTTTACCAGATTATCATACCATAAAATGAACAGGTTTGAAATGCTAAATAGGAGTTTGCTTAATCCGAAGCCCGTTACTTTAACTGCCTTCTTCTATGAGGTAGGGGGAGTTATTGAAAACAGTTACAATGTATGCTATAATTTAATAGAACGAGTGTTTAATGAAGAAGAACCAAGTGTCCGTATATTTAGGATTATAAAATGGGAAGGAAGTAGAGAATATGTTGCTATCTATGAACAGCGTTAGTAAGACATATGGTAAGCATGAAGTGATTAAGGAAATATCCTGTGAGTTATCTGAAGGGGTATACGGTCTATTAGGGGCAAATGGTGCTGGAAAAACAACACTCTTAAATTTAATTTGTCGTGTTATCTCTCCGACCTCTGGCAGCATCCTACTCAATGGTAAATCCCCATCTTCCGAAGAATATTATTCTATTTTAGGATTCTTACCTCAACATTTTAATTACTATCCTGAGTTTACCGGATATGACTTTTTAAT
>DIXV01000008.1:12993-14963 GCA_002436115.1 Streptococcus sp. UBA6071
TCTAAGAAAAAAATAGCAGCATACTCTGGAGGAATGAAGCAACGTTTAGGAATAGCTCAAGCTTTAATAAACAATCCCAAAATAATAATATTAGATGAACCCACTGTGGGGCTTGATCCACAAGAGCGTGTTAGATTTAGAAATTTAATTAGTTCATTATCAAAAGATAAAATCATTATATTATCAACACATATAGTGTCAGATATCGAATATATTGCTGATTGCATACTGCTCCTCAAAGATGGAGGTTTTAAAGAGAAAGGGACACCTTTAGAACTAGTCGGTTTAGTTAAAGACAAAGTATGGGAAGTACATGCTAATGATCAAGAAGCTTTGAAATTAATTGAGCAGCATATTGTCGTCAATCAAAAGCCGATTTCGGATGGACAACTGTTAAGAATTATTAGCGATAACCAGCCGACTCCTAAAGCGAAACCAGCCGAGCCAATACTTGAAGATCTTTATCTATACTATTTTAGAAAGAGGTAAGTATGATGTTGTCACTACTATTTTTTGAACTTAAGAAATTAATGAAAAATAAAGCAGCCATAGGAGGGATACTAATTGCTCTCTTGATACTGTTTGGTTTCTTTTATGGGATGTTTTTCAATGGACAGTTAAGCGGCTATTCTTCTGATGAGATTAGTGGAAGAGAAGCAGTTGCTCTTAATCAGCAAATTGCTGAAGAGCACACAGGAACTCTCTCAGATGATTTGATAAAGAGCATCATTGTTGACTCTGCAAATAATGAGGAAGAATATGGCAACAAGGGCTTCTTTGATACATTTTCATGGTACATCAGAACAAAGTTTATTTTGAATTATGACACTTACAGTGAGGAATTAAAAAGCATTGACACAGACGGTCATTTTGATAGTAATCGTGTTGACATAAAATCAGTCAATGACTTAGAGTTAACACTTCCTGTGCAGTCATTGAGGTTAGGAAACTTTGCACCGTGGAATCAACTATTTGAATTAATTGGTATCTCATTTATTCTTATGGGCTTATTATCTATTTACTTGTGTGCTTCAGTTTTCTCGGGTGATACATCAAAGAATATGATGCCGTTACTTCTGACAACTAAGTTTGGTAAAACAAAATTAGTCTTTGCAAAATTATTATCTGTCTTAATGATTCTGACTTCAATTTTTTTAGTAACTAATCTAATTATTTTGTTGGTTTTTGGTTATTATTTTAGTTTTAGTGGTTGGGATACAAGTATTCAACTGAATTTCTACTGGGATAACCTGAGTTTCCCTGTTGCTATGAACTTCTTAGAATTATTCGTTTTACTGATGTTCTATCAATACACAGGACTGTTATTTGTCGTCGGGCTGACTTGTCTTGTGTCACATTATGCAAAGAGTACGTTTACGTCTCTAGCAGTATCTCTAGGAGTGTTTTTCTTACCGCAATTGTTAGTGCAATTGTTTAAATCTGGATTAATTAATAAATTTCTAACTTTCTTCCCTATAGTTAATACAACTGTTGAAAAAATGTTGATGAAATTATCTTCTACGGATGGTTTTATTTTCAAAACCTTCTTCCCGAATGTTTTTCTATTAATTGTAGTCATGTTCATTTCTTCAATTATTTGTTTTATCATTATTATTTATAATTTAAGACAAAAGGACTGTCCCTTAGCTTAGGAGTAATTTATGAAATATAGACTTCGCTTTGCGTCACATTATTGGAAGGGATTGCTGGTCTATGTTGTCTACTGATTAATAGTATTATACTTACATTGAAACACAATTAAGATACGATACCTCAAGAAAAGCATGGTAAATCGCCATGCTTTTCTTGAGATTTTTTGATAACAGTTCAAATCGTTTGAATAGGATCCTACTCAGGAGAATGATAGAATATCCCCTTTCAATTACTTGTGGTTTCGCTATACTTGTGAGGAACAAAGCCTACTCGAGGAAAACTTACAGAAATTAGGACTGCAGTTTTTCTTTGACTTT
>DIXV01000008.1:15192-17615 GCA_002436115.1 Streptococcus sp. UBA6071
TAGAACTTTATCTGGATCAAGTATTGCTCTACATTAATCAACTGATGCAGACAGAAGCTCATTCGGACAGAAAACTGCTAACAGCTTCCATGGTGAATAATTACGTAAAGCATGGTCATATTGGGAAACCTTTTAAAAAGAAGTACCAAAAAATTCAAGTTGCTCGACTAATCGCTATCGTCTTATTAAAAAATGTATTTTCCATTCAAGAAATTAGTCAAGCCTTATCCTTGTTAAAAAAGCAGTTTACCTCAGAAGTACTCTATGATTATTTCGTCATGTGTTTGAACGATGAGGACACGAGTGCTGTCCCTGACATTATCTTATCAGCCTGTCAGACTTTAAAGCTTTACCAAAAGACTCGCCAACTGACCCTTGAACTAGAAGGAGAACTATCCAATGAATCAAACATTCAAACTTAGCAAGCCCCTCTCTTTCGGAGAAGAAGTGGCTAATAGTGTCACACACGCCGTTGGTTCGCTACTTATGCTAACCCTGCTCCCAATATCAGCCATCTATGCTTATGAATATTACGATGTGACAGCTGTCATCGGTGTTTCTATCTTTATCATTAGCCTCTTTTTGATGTTTTTATCGTCCACCATTTACCATTCCATGAGTTATGATTCGCCACAGAAGTATATCCTCAGAATCATTGATCATAGCATGATTTATATTGCCATAGCGGGAAGTTACACACCGATTGCCCTTTCCCTTGTTGAGGGATGGCTAGGTATTCTTATTATCATTCTCCAGTGGGGAATCACTATTTTTGGTATCCTATATAAGGTATTTTCTCCAAAAATAAATGACCATTTTAGTCTCTTCTTATACCTTTTTATGGGGTGGTTGGTGGTCTTTATTATCCCAGCTATTCTGCAAAAGACAAACCTAACGTTTGCTTTATTGATGTTAGGTGGAGGAATCGCCTATACTGTTGGTGCAGGTTTTTACGCCAAGAAAAAGCCTTACTTCCATATGATTTGGCATCTCTTTATTCTCTTAGCTTCCATCCTGCAATATATTGCTATCGTGTTTTACATGCTGTAGACGGAAGTAGATAACTAACATAAGGACCTTGGATTTCAGACAAGGTCCTTTTTTGTCGGGATTGCCGAATTGGTAGACACAGCATAAACGGTTATGTTTTTTTCAAAAACATGGTATAATGGAAACAATGTTACTTTTAGGAGTTAAATGGAAGCATGGAAATTAAACGTAAGAAGGAAATTGTTAACCAGTATCATTTTGATATGCGAAATCCTGTTTGGGAAAAACAGAACGGGGTTCCAAAAACGAATGTGGAAGTTAATTTTCATATCATAAAAAAGGAATCTGAAGAGCAAGCGACATCTTTGATTGCGGCTATTCGTTTTATGGTTGTTTTCAAAGAGTTTGTTGTATCGGGTGGCATTTCTCAAGAAAATAAAATTATTGGTCGAGTTGTTGATCAACCTCGGGAATTCAGTCAAGAAGAAGTTCAAGAAATAGCAAGCCCAATCTTAGCTCTGCTTAATCGTCTGACTTATGAGGTCACAGAAATTGCCTTAGATGCGCCAGGGATAAATCTTGAATTTTAGATAGATGAAGGCTCTGCCTCGTAGGATGAATGCATTTGTGACAAGTCTTTCAACAAACTACAGAGACAGGAAATAAGAAACTAGTGATAGCACCTCTCTCAGAGAAATTGAGCGAGAGGATTACCAAAGGATTGATTAATCAGGTAAAAGACGACTAGGAGTGATTAAAAAGGAGGAAAACATGACAATAAAGGTCATTGTTGCAGGCTTTAAGGGAAAAATGGGACAAGCGGCTTATAAGATGGTTAGAGAGGATTCTGAGCTAGAATTAGTCGGCCTTTTGGATCCATTTGCGAGCGAACGAGATCTAGCAGGTGTACCCGTCTTCAAGCAAAAAGAAGACCTGATTGGTCTAAAAGCAGATGTCTGGGTGGATTTCACAACACCATCGGTTGCTTATAGCAATACGCGATTTGCTCTTGAGAATGGTTTTGCACCAGTTGTTGGAACAACAGGGTTTACATCAGAGCAAATGACCGAGCTGATTCAGTTGTCTGAGCAGAAGCAATTGGGTGGTTTAATTGCGCCAAACTTTGCCATAGGAGCTATTCTTTTGATGCAATTTGCGGCGCAGGCGGCTAAATACCTCCCTCATGTTGAAATTATGGAATTACATCATGATAATAAGAAAGATGCCCCTAGTGGAACAGCCATTAAAACTGCCGAGCTTATAGCAGAAGTACGGACATCCAATAAGCAAGGAGCTGTTGATGAAGAGGAATTAATCCCAGGGGCAAGAGGAGCTGAATTTGACGGGATGCGTATTCACTCGGTTCGCCTACCAGGTTTGGTTGCCCACCAGGAAGTTATCTTTGGAGCAAAAGGTGAGGGACTGACGCTTCG
>DIXV01000008.1:17855-25355 GCA_002436115.1 Streptococcus sp. UBA6071
CCATGACTCTTACGACCGAGTTTCCTTTATGAGTGGTGTTAATTTAGGGATTAAGGAAGTGATGAAACGCCAGAAACTGGTTTATGGATTGGAACAGTTATTATGACATTAAGCCATTTGCCTTCTGAATTCCAGAAGGCTTTGCCAATTTTAAGAAAAATAAAGGCTGCAGGATATGAAGCCTATTTTGTTGGTGGTTCGGTTCGAGATGCTATCTTAGGGCGGCCGATTCATGATGTTGATATCGCTAGCTCAAGTCTTCCCCAAGAAACCAAGAAACTATTTGCTAAAACGATTGATATTGGCATTGAGCATGGCACAATCTTGGTGCTAGAAGGAGGGGGTGAATATGAAATCACGACCTTTCGGACTGAAGAGAATTATGTAGACTATCGTCGACCATCTTCGGTTCACTTTGTTCGCTCCTTAGAAGAAGACTTGAAACGACGAGATTTTACAATCAATGCCTTAGCATTAGACGAAACAGGACAGATTATTGATCTTTTTGAGGGCCTGGACGATTTGCAAAAAAAACAGATAAAGGCTGTAGGAGATGCCAATGAGCGCTTTGAAGAAGATGCATTACGGGTGATGAGAGCCTTTCGGTTTGCAGCTGCTTTAAATTTTGATATCGTAAAAGAGACTCTAAGTGCTATCGAAAAACACGTCCCATTTTTAAAAAAGATATCCATTGAGCGTTCGTTTATTGAATTTGATAAACTTTTGTTAGGTGATTTTTGGCAGAAAGGTCTAGGTCTTTTACTAAGCAGTAAGGCACAAAACTACCTTCCTGGTTTAGAAAATAAAGGACCAGCTCTGGAAAGGGAACTCCTGTCTTTAAGAGATGATTTCACCTTTTCCTCCTCTCAACAAGCTTGGGCTTATCTCTTAATTTGTTTAGAGGTTTCTCAGGTAAAAGCCTTTCTCAAAAAATGGAAAACCTCAAGTCATCTACAGAAAGAAGTGGAAAAACTAGTGGCTGTTTATCGTATAAGGCAAGAGCGTGCTTTGATGCGAGAAGATGTCTATCATTATGGAAAAGAATCCCTTTTACAAGTCGAGAGCCTACGTCAAGCCAAGGGGCTAGTGACAGATTTTAGGGTAATAGAAAAATTAGATGAGCAACTGAGTATTCATAGTAAGCAGGAAATCGTTGTCACGGGCTCTACCTTGATAACAGAGTTGGGCTTTCAGCCTGGACCGCAACTAGGACAAGTCTTAAAGGAAGTGGAAAATAAAATCGTAGCAGGAGAATTAGCCAATAATAAAGCAGACATTCTTAGTTTTATCAAAGCAAGGGGGCAAGTATGAGTGACTTTGTTGCAGAGCGCCTCACTAAAACAATTGGTGACAAGACTGTTTTCCAATCCATTTCCTTTATCATTCATGCATATGATCGTATTGGAATTATCGGAGTTAATGGTACGGGAAAAACGACCCTCTTAGATGTTATTTCAGGGGAACTAGGCTTTGACGGAGATGTCTCTCCCTTTTCCACAAAATCAGCTTATAGCATTGCTTATTTGAAGCAACATCCTAATTTTGATTTAGATAAAACGGTCTTGGATACGGTCTTGTCAGATGACTTAGAAGAGATGGCCTTGCTTAAAGCGTATGAAAGCTTATTAATAGATTATACTCAAGATCATCAAGACCACTTAGAGAGAATCATGGCTAAAATGGATGCTCTCAAGGTCTGGGAAATTGAGAGCCAAGTCAAGACAGTACTTAATAAATTGGGTCTCAGTCACTTTCATCAAAAACTTAGCGACTTATCTGGTGGCTTGAGACGACGTGTTCAATTGGCACAGGCTCTTCTTGGCAAGGAAGATTTATTGCTTTTAGATGAACCAACCAACCATCTGGATATTGAGACGATTGAATGGTTAATCACTTATCTCAAACAAGAGAAACGGACCGTCCTTTTTATTACGCATGACCGGTATTTTTTGGATGCCCTTTCGACGAGAATTTTCGAGTTAGACAGAGGTGACTTAATAGAGTACCAAGGGAACTATCAGGACTACGTTCGTCTAAAAGCAGAACGTGATGAACAGGCAGTAGGTCAGCGTCATAAGAAAGAACAACTCTTTAAACAGGAACGTGAGTGGATGCGACGACAGCCTCAAGCGAGGGCGACGAAACAAGAGGCAAGAATTCATCGCTTTCATCAACTAGAAGAAGATTTAAAGGGTCAAAAAACAGAATCAAAGCTAGACATGTCGTTTCAAACAAGTCGAATTGGAAAGAAAGTTATTCAATTTGAAGATGTTTCGTTTCAGTTTCCCAATCGTCCCATCATAAATGCCTTTAGTCTTCTGATACAAAATAGAGATCGGATTGGTATTGTTGGGAAAAATGGAATGGGAAAATCAACTCTCCTAAACTTGATTTCTGGTGACCTTACCCCTTCCTCCGGTCAATTGGAGATTGGGGAAACCGTTAAAATAGGTTACTTTTCACAGCAAATCAAGGGATTAGATCCCAATAAACGGGTCATTAGTTTCTTGCAGGAGGTTGCTGAGGAAGCTCATCTTAGTTCTGGACAGGTGTCTGTTGTAGATTTGCTTGAACAATTTCTTTTTCCGCGATCCAGTCATGGTACCTTTGTCTCCAAGCTCTCAGGCGGTGAGCAAAAGCGACTTTATCTGTTAAAACTTCTTATTCAACAGCCTAATGTTTTACTTTTGGACGAGCCAACTAATGACTTAGATATCGCGACCTTAACGGTTTTAGAGACTTTTTTACAAACGTTTGAAGGACCAGTCATCACCGTAAGCCATGACCGTTATTTCTTAGATAAAATGGCGAATAAAATATTGGCCTTTGAAGCAGATGGAATCCATACTTTTTATGGAAATTATACGGATTACCTAGACGAAAAAGCGTTTCTGAAGGAAAAGTCCGTTTCCACAGTTCAAGAAAAAGAACACAAAGGCATGGGGAAACCGCGACGTCCAAAACAGCAGCGTATGTCTTATGTTGAAAAACAGGAGTGGGCAAGTATTGAGAGCGCTATTGATAACTTAGAAGCCGAGATAACTGACATTGAGTCTACAATGGAGGAAAAGTCCAGTGATTTTACAGCTTTGGCGACTCTCCAAGAGACTCTAGAGGCTAAAAATCAAGAATTATTAAAGAAATACGAGCGTTTTGACTACCTCAGTCAATTAGAATAGGAGAAGTTATGGTCATCTTATCACTTATAGTCTTCCTCTACATTTTGGTTACGATGGCTGAGGCTGCTTGGCGATGGCAAAAAAAGTGCTTTAGTCTTTCCCTAGCCATCTTCACTTGGGCGCTGTGTCTGCTTTTAATCGCTAATACATGGGCCTATGCCTATGCCTATGAAAAATGGCAGATTTCAGTCTTTGCAGTAGGATTTTTAATTTTGGGGATTCTTCCGCAAATTCAAGACTTACGAGAAGGTCGAAAATTATCTATCATAACGCATTTTATTCGATTAACGATTCACATAAGCTTCATTCTACTCTTAATATTAGCTGCACAGGCTTAAATATAGACCGAAGACAAAGAAGACCGACCCCATTCCTAGTTTTTCAAGGCTCATAGCTAGGAAATCGTTTCAGAAGAGAGTCGAGCTTTGGCAAGTCTTCTATCGTTGACTTGCTTTTAGGATGCAGTTTCTCTTCTTTTTTGATAGAATAAAAACATGACAAAAGCAGATACGATTTTTAAAGCAAACATTCAAAAAATTATGACCGAAGGCGTCTTCTCTGAGAATGCTAGACCTCAGTACCAGAGTGGTGGGCAGGCGAATTCTAAGTATATCACAGGAGCCTTTACAACTTATGATTTAGAACAAAAAGAGTTTCCTATAACGACACTAAGACCCATTCCAATCAAGAATGCCATCCGAGAAATTTTCTGGATTTATCAGGACCAGTCAAATGATCTAGCCCTTTTAAATGACAAGTACAAGGTTAGGTATTGGAATGAATGGGAAGTTGATAACAGTGGAACTATAGGGCAGCGTTATGGTGCCGTTGTGCGGAAACATGATATCATTCGAAAAATCCTCAAACAACTAGAGGAGAACCCTTGGAATCGTCGCAACATCATCTCTCTTTGGGACTACGAAGCTTTTGACGAGTCCGAAGGACTTCTTCCCTGTGCTTTTCAGAGCATGTATGATGTTCGTAAGATTGAGGGAGACATTTACTTGGATGCTACCTTGACTCAACGTTCAAATGACATGTTGGTCTCGCATCATATCAATGCAATGCAATACGTTGCTCTGCAAATGATGATTGCCAAACATTTCGGTTGGAAGGTTGGTAAATTCTTTTATTTTGTTAATAATCTCCATATTTATGATAACCAATTTAAACAAGCAGAAGAGTTGCTCCAACGAGAGGCAACAACCTGCCAACCCTATCTGAAACTCAATGTTCCAGACGGTACCAACTTTTTTGACATAAGACCTGAAGATTTTGAGTTGCTTGACTATGAACCTGTCCAGCCTCAATTAAAATTTGACCTAGCGATTTAAGGAGCGGTGGGCAACCCAAAAGAAAGCCTCTCTTAGTTAGGAGTAATCAGCGTTCTCTTTGACTAAGGACGGTCAGTAGGATGGTTTACCACCTGACAAATAGAAAGAGATCTCTCGCTAAAGGGCTTATCCAAGCAATCATACGCAAAAAGAGGAAGATACGCTCCAAAATGGAGTGTTGTCTTTCTCTTTTAAGGTTGTTTTTGAGTTGATGTTATCTGTTAAAGTCGGTAAAACAGCTATTTTTCCATCACTGATGCTTATCGACTTGTCTTCTCCTGAAAAGACTAGTTAAACCATTTATAAGAATGTAAACGCCAATTGTAATGACGGAATCTTGGTATTTTGCAAAATGCTCTAGGTCAGCAATAACCGCTAGTCAAGAGATAGATAGGTTGAATGGAAAAGTTTTTTGCAAGAAAAAGGAAAAGCGCTGAGAATTACCAAACGGAACGATTAAACCCAAGAAAAATAAGCAGATGCTATTTTAAGTCAATAACTAGATTGTTTAGACATCATCAACTTAAGCTATTTTTCGTCCTTTATTGTAGCACAAAAGAACAGCAAAAACCGTCGAAATACTAGAAAATGAACGTTTCGGTTTTTAAACGATCGTTTACGTAGAAAATGCTATCTTTGAACCATCAAAAAAGAAGGCAACAGGCCTTCTTTTGATAGGGGGACATACTGGTTACAGATGGTCAGGAACTTATTGTTCGTTGGTTTTTTCTGTTAGAAGAGTTAGGATTTGACTAGTGATTTCGCTACCGCTAACTAGCATGTTGAAGAACGGAATAATGTCTTGGGCGACGAGACCTGTGTGTCTTAGAAAGATACGTCCATTTTTTTCCATCCCTAAATAGTAATAAAGGCCGTGTTCTAGATTAATCTGGTTAATGGTTTCTAGCCAGAAGGGACGTTGGCTGTCATCAGAGCAGTAGGCGATGTTGTTATAGACAATTTGGCCAATAGAGAGAATATCACTTTTAGTTAAGGTGGCGCCAAAGTCGATGATTTGCCCGTTGCCAGCATCTAACTGTCCTTGATAGACGACACGCTCAGGTTCGTCAATGATTTTCAAGGTGAATTGCTTACGGTTCAATAAATCTTGGAAACTTTTATTAATCTTATCCATAACGTTCTTTCTTTTTACTTGAGAGAATAAAGAGGGATGACATTTTCATCAGTGGTTTTGCGAGGTACCTCAGAAGGTAAAACCACTCGTATTTTAGAGTCTTGGATGACTTTGTCGCTTTTTGCCACCTCATTAGAGATGTTTTGGCTAGCTGCTTCAAAAGTTGTTAAGTCAAAGTTTTCAACGACTGCTTTTTGTTGTTCAATCAAATTGAGCAGTTCTTGTCGCATGGTTCGTTCATGTTCAGTGATTTTCTCTTTAATCTCATCTAAATGGCGAATATCTTCTCTAGCATTGGCCAATTGCTTGTCTGTCAAAGCCTCTGTAGAAACCATGAGTTGCTTGGCTTCAGTTTCAGCCTTTTGCAAAATAGCATTGGCAATCGTTCTGGCATCTTTTAAGGCATCATTAATAAGCCGCTCTCTATTTTGATAGCCCTGAATTTTTTCTTGGTAATCCACAATGAGGCTATCTTTTTCTTTAGAGAGGCGGTCCATTTCTTGTATGCGACGCTTAAATTCAGCTAGAATGGCCTGAACATCCTGTTTGGCGTAGCCAAAAAAGGCATTTCGTAAGTTCATTCTCTTTCTCCTAAACACTTCTCTTTCAAGAGTATTCTACCTTATTCTGGAGGAAAAATCAAATTTTCCTGCTTAAACCGTTCGTGTTTAACTGTTGAAGGAAAAGGCTCTACCAGACCCTTTTCCTGTCTAAAAAGTTACCGCTATAAAGGGAAAGAGCATTTGATTCATTCTCTTCTTATCTTATCTCGAAATTTATGATGATTTCTGTTATAATGGATAGGACTATGTGTCGAAATTTCTAATAAGCGAGATGAAATGATTGATTTATTAAAGCTGCAAGAGAGATTTGCAGAGGTTGATTTTAAGATAGATGAACCCTTAAAAAATTACACCTATACTCAAGTTGGTGGTATCGCAGATGTCCTTTTTTTTCCAAAGAATAAACGCGAACTCTCAAAAATTGTCATTTATGCCAATAATGAAGGTATTCCTTGGCAAGTTTTAGGAAACGCTAGTAACATCATTGTTCGTGATGGTGGGATTAGAGGATTCGTTATTATGTTTGATCGGTTGAATACTATCACGGTGAACGGTTATGTTATTGAGGCAGAAGCGGGAGCCAATTTAATTGAGACGACACGCGTAGCGCTCTACCATTCCTTGTCTGGGTTTGAATTTGCCTGTGGAATTCCAGGGTCAATAGGTGGAGCAGTCTTTATGAATGCGGGTGCTTATGGTGGTGAAATTGCTCACCTTTTGGTCTCTGCCCAATTACTGACGCCAGAAGGAGAAGTGTTTACGGTTGAGGCCAGGGACATGAAATTTGGCTATCGGCGTTCAATGGTTCAAGAGTCGGGAGCTGTCGTTATTTCTGCAAAGTTTGCCTTAAAACCGGGCGTCTTTGAAGTGATTAAGCAAGAGATGCACCGCCTGACACATCTGCGTGAGTTGAAGCAGCCCTTAGAGTATCCAAGTTGTGGTTCTGTGTTCAAACGTCCCTTGGGGCATTTTGCAGGGCAACTGATTATGGAGGCCAATCTTAAAGGTCATCGTATCGGCGGTGTGGAAGTGTCTAAGAAGCATGCTGGTTTTATGATTAATATTGCTCAAGGAACAGCTGCGGATTACGAATCTTTGATTGCATATGTGATTAAAACGGTTGAGCAAGATTCGGGCATCCGACTTGAGCCAGAAGTGCGTATTATCGGTGAAAAATTAGCGGATTAGCCTTGTTTTTATATGGGGGATTTATGTCAATTGAAAAAACCAATTATCGAATTTAAGAATGTTTCAAAGATTTTTCAAGACAATGGGACAGTTGTGTTGAA
>DIXV01000008.1:25524-29480 GCA_002436115.1 Streptococcus sp. UBA6071
AGACAATGGGACAGTTGTGTTGAAAGATGTGAGTTTTGAGCTAGAAGAAGGAAAGTTCTATACATTATTAGGAGCTTCAGGATCTGGGAAGTCAACCATCCTTAACCTAATTGCAGGGCTATTAGAAGCTAGTTCAGGAGATATCTATCTGGATGGTAAGCGAATAAATGATGTGCCGACCAATCAACGGGATGTGCACACCGTTTTTCAATCTTATGCGCTTTTTCCTCACATGACTGTTTTTGATAATGTCGCCTTTTCTCTTAAATTACGTAAAGTGGATAAGAAGGAAATTAACGATCGAGTCAAAGAGGCCTTGAAGCTGGTTCGTTTGGAAGGCTATGGAAAACGGTCTATTCAAAAATTATCTGGAGGGCAACGTCAACGGGTTGCCATAGCTAGAGCGATTATCAATCGTCCTCGTGTGGTACTACTAGATGAGCCACTCTCTGCTCTGGATTTGAAATTACGGACAGAAATGCAGTATGAATTGCGGGAACTCCAACAAAATCTAGGGATTACGTTTGTCTTTGTAACCCACGATCAGGAGGAGGCCTTAGCCATGTCTGATTGGATTTTCGTCATGAATGAGGGGGAGATTGTTCAATCAGGCACTCCCGTGGATATTTACGATGAGCCCATCAATCATTTTGTGGCGACATTTATTGGGGAATCTAATATCTTGCCAGGTGTCATGCTTGAAGATTACTTGGTGGAATTTAACGGAAAACAGTTTGAGGCAGTAGATGGGGGAATGAGGCCTAATGAGGCGATCGAAGTCGTCATACGCCCAGAAGATTTACGAATTACCCTGCCTGAGGAAGGAAAGTTGCAGGTTAAAGTGGATACCCAACTCTTCCGAGGTGTTCATTATGAAATTATTGCCTACGATGAGTTAGGAAATGAGTGGATGATTCACTCTACCCGAAAAGCGATTGAAGGAGAAGTGATTGGTCTAACCTTTGAGCCCGAAGACATCCATATCATGCGCCTTAATGAAACAGAAGAAGAATTCGATGCCCGTATTGAAGAGTATGTGGAGGTTGAAGTACCTGAAGAAGGTTTGATTAATGCTATTGAGGAGGAACGTGATGAAGAAAACCTCTAGCTGGACTGCCCTACCGTACGGTCTTTGGCTAATTCTTTTCGTGCTCATTCCCTTGGGATTAATTGTCTGGCAGTCCTTCTTTGATATTCAAGGAAATATTACACTAGATAATTACAAAGCCTACTTTAGTTCGTCCAATGCCATCTACCTCAAGATGAGTCTCAACTCTATTATTTATGCAGCACTTATCACCTTTATCACCTTAATCATTGCTTATCCCACAGCTTTCTGTCTGACGAGGCTCAAACATAAGCAGTTGTGGCTCATGCTAATTATTTTGCCGACATGGGTCAACCTCCTGCTAAAAGCCTATGCCTTTATAGGGATTTTTGGTAATAGCGGAGCATTAAATAGTTTTTTAGGCTTCTTTGGTGTGGCCCCCCAACAAATCTTATTTACGGATTTTGCCTTTGTCTTTGTAGCTAGCTATATCGAGATTCCGTTTATGATTCTTCCGATTTTTAACGCCTTAGATGATTTAGATGCCAATCTAATCAATGCCAGTCGAGATCTGGGTGCCAGCAATTGGCAGACCTTCACAAAGGTCATTTTCCCTCTTTCTATCGGAGGGATACGATCTGGTGTGCAGGCTGTTTTTATCCCTTCACTCAGTCTCTTTATGTTGACCCGTTTAATTGGTGGTAATCGAGTAATCACCTTAGGGACAGCGATTGAGCAACACTTTTTGACAACCCAAAATTGGGGCTTGGGTTCCACCATAGGAGTAGTTCTCATTTTAGCCATGCTGCTTGTTATGTGGGTGACGAAAGCGAGGGTACGAACATGAAAAAAATTGCCAATTGGTATTTAGCTCTTGTTTTTGTCATTCTGTATTTGCCCATCTTTTATTTAATCATCTATGCCTTTAATAGTGGTGGGAGCATGACCACGTTTGATGGGTTTACCTTGGATTATTTCCGCCTGGTGTTTCGTGATGAACGGTTGATGTTGATTGTGGTACAGACCTTCCTTTTAGCGTTTCTTAGTTCTTTGATTGCTACGATAATTGGAACATTTGGGGCGATTTATATCTATCAAGCCAAAAATAAGGTTAAAGAGAGCTTGCTTTCTGCCAATAATATTCTTATGGTTGCACCAGATGTTATGATAGGTGTCGCCTTTCTCATCCTTTTTACGGCTTTGGGCTTTCAGTTAGGATTTATGTCTGTCTTACTTAGTCATATCGCATTTTCTATTCCTATTGTTGTCCTTATGGTTTTACCTAGACTTCGGGAGATGAATGATGATATGCTATCTGCGGCAGCCGACCTAGGGGCAAGTCCTTTTCAAGTATTTAAGGAGATCATGATTCCTTATTTGACTCCAGCCATTATTGCAGGATACTTTATGGCATTCACCTATTCAATAGATGATTTTGCCGTTACGTTTTTTGTAACAGGAAATAGTTTTTCAACCTTATCGGTAGAAATATATTCTAGGGCACGCCAAGGGATTTCTCTGGAAATCAATGCTTTGTCAGCCCTACTCTTTCTGTTTTCGGTTCTTCTTGTTATCGGCTATTACTTCATTTCACGTGAGAAGGAGGAGGCCTAATGAAACAATTTCTTTCTTTCTTTATCGGTATTCTTGTTATTATCGGTCTTCTCTTAGGCTTGCGTTTTCAGATGGATAATCGGTTGACATCTGGTAGCACAGGAAAGCTTGTGATTTATAATTGGGGGGATTATATTGATCCCGATCTGCTTAAGGCCTTCACCTCAGAAACTGGTATTCAAGTAGATTACCAGACATTTGACTCCAATGAATCCATGTATACAAAAATCAAGCAAGGGGGAACGACCTATGACATCGCAATTCCCTCGGAGTATATGATTGCTAAGATGATTGAAGAAAATATGTTAATTGAGCTAGACTATAGCAAGATTGAAGGATTAGAAGCCATTGATCCTGAATTTTTGAACCAGTCATTTGATCCGAATAATAAGTATTCCATTCCTTATTTTTGGGGGACTCTGGGGATTATTTACAACACTAAAATGGTGGATAAAATCCCAGAAGAATGGGAGGATTTATGGAGACCGGAATACAGGGATAAGATTATGCTAATTGATGGTGCTCGTGAGGGCATGGGCTTAGCACTCCAAGCATTGGGATATAGTCTTAACTCTACTAATAGCAATGAGCTGCAAGCTGCGGCGGATAAGCTCTACACCTTAACGCCAAATATCAAGGCCATTGTAGCAGATGAAATTAAGGGTTACATGATCCAAGGAGAAGGGGCAATAGCAGTCAGCTTTTCGGGTGAGGCAAGTGAAATGTTGGAGGGCAATGACGATCTTGCCTATGTTGTTCCTTCCAAAGGAAGTAACCTTTGGTTTGATAATATCGTTATCCCCAAGACTGCTAAAAATACTGATGCTGCCCATCAATTTATCAATTTTATGCTACGGCCAGAAAACGCCTTAAAGAATGCAGAATATATCGGCTATTCTACTCCAAATCGTGTAGCAAAAACGATGTTAGACGAGACAGTCAAAAATGATCAAGCCTTTTATCCCGTTGGAAAAACACTTGAGAATCTTGAAGTTTATGATAATTTAGGTGCCGAATCATTAGGGATTTACAACAATTTTTACCTGCAGTTTAAAATGTACCGAAAATAACATCAGTTCGGCATATAATTTTCTTAAGACTAAAAAAAATTGGTTTTGGCGTTGACTTGCTTAGTTATTTAAGGTTTTGACATTTACTCCTAAAAAGGAGATGATAAAGCCCCTAACTTCCTCGATAGATGTGATCTATACAAGAAGTTAAGGGCTTTTTAGTTAGGGGTTATGCAACAAAATGCTGGACTTTTCCTGCTAGTCTATAGAAAACGTTTAGGTTT
>DIXV01000008.1:29798-31208 GCA_002436115.1 Streptococcus sp. UBA6071
GGGTATCAGTTTGGAATGGATACCTTATCCGATAGGATTACAGGGGTATATGGAAAGAGTTAGCTTTGGGAGGTGGAAGATTCGCTAAGAAGAGAGAAGGCTCAAAAGAGAGCCTTCCAGAGCGTCAATGTTACCATCAGTTTCTTTATTGAGAGGTTTTCTCTTATTTTCCCAGGCAGAACTGACTAAAGAGTTGGCTAATCAGTTCGTCAGGAGCAGCATCTCCAGTGATTTCACCAAGAATTTCCCATGTTCGGGTCAAATCTACTTGAAGTAGGTCAACTGGCATACCTAACTCTAGGCCGTGATTGACTGCTTGCAGACTTTCAATAGCCTGTTCAATCAACGAAATATGTCGAGCGTTGGAGAGGTAAGTAGCATCTTTGTCAACAATAGCTGCATTTTCAAAGAAAATCTGTTTGATACGCTCTTCGATGTGATCAATATTTTCATTTTTGAGAACAGAGATCTTGATAGGGTCTCCAGGGATTTGGTCTATTTCAAGGGCTTCTGGTAAGTCTGTTTTATTAAGAAGAATAATGCGATGGCTGTTCTTGCTAATGTCAAGGAGGGTTCTATCTTGGGGGGTCAGTTTTTCAGAGCTATTGAGAACCAAGAGCACCAAATCAGCTTCTTTTAGAGCTTTTTTAGAGCGTTCGACACCAATTTTTTCAACCAGATCATCTGTTTCACGAATCCCTGCTGTATCAATGAGTTTAAGAGGGACCCCTTTGATATTGACATACTCTTCAATGACATCTCGGGTTGTTCCTTCAATATCGGTTACGATAGCCTTATCCTCTCTCAGAAGATTATTGAGAAGACTCGATTTACCGACATTTGGACGACCAATAATGGCAGTTGCCAGCCCTTCACGGAGGATTTTACCTCTTTGAGCTGTTCTTAAGAGATTAGTTAAGAGGTTTTCAAACTCCTGTGTTTTTTCTTGCACAAGAGCTGTTGTCATCTCTTCAACATCATCGTATTCGGGGTAGTCAATATTGACTTCAACTTGAGCTAAGGTGTTGAGGATTTCTTGACGCGTATCATTGATAAGATGAGACAGAGATCCTTCCAATTGTTGGACAGCAATAGCCATGGCTTTGTCTGTTTTAGCACGAATCAAGTCCATGACGGCTTCTGCCTGTGTTAGATCCATACGGCCATTAAGAAAAGCACGTTTGGTAAATTCTCCAGGTTCTGCCATCCGTGCACCTGAGCGAATGACCAATTGTAAAATTTCATTGGTCACAGCTACACCACCGTGGGTGTTTATTTCAACGACATCTTCTCGGGTAAAGGTCTTGGGAGAACGCATAAGGCTTACCATAACTTCATCAATAATTTGGCCTTTTTCCACGATATGCCCATAATTAATGGTGTGGGAAGGGAGATGTTCAAGCTTCCTTC
>DIXV01000008.1:31343-32886 GCA_002436115.1 Streptococcus sp. UBA6071
ATGGTGTGAGAAGGGAGATGTTCAAGCTTCCTACCTTTGAAGATTTTTTGGGTAATAGCGAGGGCATCTGTGCCAGAGAGGCGCACAATACCAATGGCTCCTTCCCCTAAAGGTGTTGCAATAGCAGCGATTGTATCAAAGTCTTTTGTAATCATATGATTATTTTAACGCAAAAAGATAGCAGAAGCAAGGTCAAGCCTTAGCAAACATGGTATAATAGTTGCTATGAAAATATGTCGTATGGTATTTGCAAGTGTCTATCCTCTTTATGTGCAAAAGGCAGAACGAAGAGGACGAACAAAGGAAGAGGTTGACCGAGTTATTTTTTGGTTGACGGGCTATCATCAGGAGAGTCTAGAGCACGTTTTAGAGGAGAAATGGGATATGCAAACCTTTTTTGAGCGTGCACCAGATTTTAATCCTAAAGCAAGTCTTATCAAGGGAGTGGTCTGTGGAGTTAGAGTAGAGGCTGTAGAAGATCCCCTGATGCAGAAAGTCCGCTATTTGGATAAGCTGATTGACGAATTAGCTGCTGGTAAAGCTCTTGAAAAAGTATTGAGACAATAAAGATAAGAATGAAAGGGGAGCCATGAACTATCAAGAGAGTTTGGATTGGATCCATTCTAAGTTAAAATTTGGGATCAAGCCTGGTCTCAAACGAATGGACTGGATGCTAGAACAGTTGGGAAATCCCCAAAAACGGGTTAAGGGAGTTCATATCGTAGGAACCAATGGTAAAGGTTCAACGGTTGCCAATATGCAACACATTTTTAGGGCGGCTGATTATAAGGTAGGTACCTTTACTTCCCCTTACATTATGGACTTTCGTGAGCGTATTTCCATAAACGGTCAAATGATTTCTAAGGTAGCATTGGTTGATCTGGTGAGTCGGGTGTATGACGTAGTGGAAATGTTACCTACGGCAACTGGTTTGGAGCCTGCAACGGAATTTGAAATTATTACCGTCATGATGTTTCTTTATTTTGCTGACGTTAATCCTGTTGACATCCTTTTAGTAGAAGCAGGGCTAGGTGGGCGCCAAGACTCAACCAATGTTTTTCATCCCTTACTGGTTATTTGTCCCTCTATAGGACTAGACCATCAAGCTATTTTGGGTGACACTTATGAGGAAATTGCTAGAGAAAAAGCGGGAGTAATCAAGGAAGGTGTTCCTTTTGTATTTGCTGCGGATAAGCCTGAAGTCAAAGCTATTTTTTTAGAAAGGTGCCATGCTCTATCTGCGCCGATTTATGAGTTAGGGAAGGATTTTGAACTGGAAGAGGGGCTTTACCAAGAATGGTCTGGCTTAAAGATAGACCATATAAAACCAGGTCTGCCCGGTCGTCATCAGGTTCAAAATGCCGCTCTAGCGATTAAGGCCAGCTGCCTCTTACAACCCAACTACCCTAAAGTGACGACTGACAAAATGAGGCAGGGATTGGCTCAAACACGTTGGATAGGCCGTACGGAATTGATTGCACCAAATCTCATGCTTGACGGCGCTCATAATAAGGAAAGCGTGGCTGTCTTGGTTGACTTGCTG
>DIXV01000008.1:33053-33372 GCA_002436115.1 Streptococcus sp. UBA6071
AGGAAAGCGTGGCTGTCTTGGTCGACTTGCTGAAATCCGATTACCCTCATAAAAACATCCAAATTCTTTTTGCAGCTATCTCGGATAAACCGATTGACCATATGCTAGAAAAGTTAACAGAAGTAGGGGAAGTTACGGTAACCGATTTTGATTATCCCAGAGCTGTAACTTTAGATGCTTACCCAAGCCAATATAAAAAAGTTCCCCATTTTTCACACTGGCTTGATAAGATAAATACCAAAGAAAGAGATTATTTTTATGTCGTTACAGGGTCGCTTTACTTTATTTCTGAAGTTAGGCAGGCACTTTTGAAAAGCAG
>DIXV01000008.1:33554-34593 GCA_002436115.1 Streptococcus sp. UBA6071
AAAAAATAAGCTATAATAGAGGGAACAAATAAACGTATAGGTGAAGGAATGTCAAATCAAAAAAAGGTTGAAGAAGCCATTTATCAATTACTAGAAGCCCTAGGTGAAAACCCAGAACGGGAGGGGCTTCAAGATACCCCAAAACGTGTAGCCAAGATGTATGCTGAGCTCTTTTCTGGCTTGCAGGAAAACCCTAAGGAACAATTTACAGCTGTATTTTCAGAAGGGCATGAGGAAGTTGTTTTAGTCAAGGATATTCCTTTTTATTCAATGTGCGAGCATCATCTGCTTCCTTTTTATGGTGTTGCTCATGTAGCCTACCTTCCAAGTGAGGGGCGTGTTACCGGTCTTAGCAAGTTGGCACGTGCAGTTGAAGTGGCCAGTAAACGTCCTCAACTCCAAGAGCGCCTAACCGTCCAAATTGCTGAAGCTTTAGAAGATGCTCTTTCTCCTAAAGGAGTTCTTGTTTTACTAGAAGCAGAGCATATGTGCATGAGTATGCGTGGGGTAAAAAAACCGGGTAGCAAGACCATTACTAGTGTCGTTCGGGGTGTTTGTAAAGAAGATAAAACATCACGACAAGAGATTTTGGATATGATTCATAGTAGGTAGGGAAATGAACATAGGAAAACATGAACTTGCGGGAAAAGCAGCTATTATGGGAATACTTAATGTGACACCAGACTCTTTTTCGGACGGTGGAGAGTTTGTCACCTTAGAAAAAGCATTAGAGCAAGTCGCTGAAATGTTAGAAGCAGGTGCTAGCATCATTGATGTTGGAGGAGAGTCAACGCGACCTGGAGCTAAATGTGTTTCGGCAGAAGAAGAGATTCGTCGTGTGGTCCCTATTATTAAAGCCATAAGGGAAAGATATGATTGTCTCATCAGCATTGACAGTTATAAAACAAGAACAGTCAGAGCAGCATTAGAAGCAGGAGCAGATATCATCAATGACGTTTGGTCTGGACGTTATGATGGACAGATGTTTGAGTTGGCTGCTGAGAAGGCTGTTCCGATTATCCTTATGCACAATCAGAAA
>DIXV01000008.1:34698-37844 GCA_002436115.1 Streptococcus sp. UBA6071
TCCTTATGCACAATCAGAAAGAGGAAATCTATAAGAATGTCACAGAGGAGGTCTGTCAGTTTCTCAGTGATCGGGCGCAAAAAGCCCTTGATGCGGGTATCAAAAAGGAGAATATTTGGCTAGATCCTGGTTTTGGCTTCTCTAAAAATAGTGCACAAAATATAGAGCTCTTGAGGGATTTGGATAAGGTGACTCAACTAGGTTATCCGATTCTCTTTGGGATTTCGCGTAAGCGGGTCGTTGATTATCTCTTAGGGGGAGCTACGAAGCCGAGTGATCGAGATCAGGCAACTGCAGCCTTGACCTCTTATGCGATAAGTAAGGGTTGTCAAATAGTTCGAGTACATAATGTCAAGGCTAATCACGACCCTCTCAAGGTCATTAGTCAACTGTTGTGAGGAAATATGGATAAAATTATTTTAAAAGGATGTCGTTTCTACGGCTACCACGGTGCTTTTGCAGAAGAGCAGAGCTTGGGACAGGTCTTTGTGATTGATGTTACCCTGTCATTAGATTTGTCGGCTGCTAGCCAGTCAGACCATTTGGCTGACACAGTTCATTACGGTCAGGTGTTTGAGACCATCGCAGCTCAAGCAGAGCAAAAAAAATATGCTCTCATTGAGGCTTTGGCAGGGTCTATTTGTCAGGATATTTTTGCTCGATTTCCTTCAGTTGAGGCGATTAATATCCGAGTGACAAAAGAAAATCCACCAATTCATGGTCATTATGATGCTGTTGGTGTGGAGTTGGAGCGTGAGCGTCTATGACGACGGTTTATTTAAGCTTAGGTTCAAATATGGGAGAGAGGCTTGTTTATTTAGAGCAAGCCCTACTTGAGTTGGACAAGCTCCCTAAGACTCATGTAACGGCTGTCTCTTCGTATTTTGAGACGGCACCTTGGGGAAAGACAGATCAAGACCCCTTCCTGAATGCTTGTTGTCAACTTGAAACCAAGCTCAGCCCGCAAGAATTGCTCAGCCATTGCCAAGAAGTTGAACAAAAAGCAGGACGAGAGCGCCATGAGCATTGGGGACCAAGGACACTTGATATTGATATTCTCCTTTATGGTGAGGCAGTCATAGATGAGCCCAATCTTACTATCCCCCATCCTTATCTATCAGAGCGTGCCTTTGTTTTAGTACCGTTAGCAGATATTGCCCCTCATATACAAGACCCTGTCTTAGAGCAGTCAATTTTAACCTTGCTTGACAGACTTGATCGGTCAGATGTGATTAAGCTTGACAACTAATTGGCAAACAGATAATGCCTTATTTATAATCTAGGTCACTTTATCTCGTTTTTAGAGGAAGGAGCTTCTCACTTACTGCTTAAGGTATATAGAGAGTCATGGTGAAGGCCTTTGGGGGACTGGCTTATCAGATGACAGGGTTTTTTATTGCGACACTTCATTTTACAACGGAGCCATTTTATATTATACTAAAGTTAGATAAAAAGAAAGCGCATTATTAAATGAAGTCCCCCCCCCTCTTAACAGCAGATGCTAAAAGGGTTGAAGACCGATTGCAAAGGGAAGTATCTGAGAAAAAGTCCTGTATTAGGCAGGTCATCTTAATAGAGACTCTTGCAAAAGGAGAGGAATCCTTTCTGTACCTCGTTTTAAAAAGGAAAAGAAAGTGCATGCTAGGTACTGATAGGTCCAGTCCTTATTTGCCTGAGTTTTAAAAATGGATAATTAATCGGCTCTCAGAATATTAAGTCCTAACTTAGACTGCAGGTCATGCGTAACAGAGAGAGTAATGAGCAAGAGACTCCCAGAAACAAAGGGAGTTGTGAGGAGGATGAATGACCAATTTGAAACAATTAGCTGCAATAAAAGCTGCGGAATACATTTCTGATGGCATGATTGTTGGGCTTGGAACAGGCTCAACAGCCTATTATTTTGTAGAAGAACTTGGTCGCCGTGTTGAAAAGGAAGGCCTGCAAATTATAGGTGTAACGACATCAAGCCAAACGGGCTCTCAAGCAGAAGCCCTAGGTATTCCTCTTAAGTCCGTTGATGAGGTAGAATGCATAGATATCACAGTTGATGGCGCCGACGAAGTAACTCCTCAGTTCAATGGAATCAAAGGTGGTGGTGGTGCCCTTCTCATGGAGAAGATTGTTGCAGTTTCCACCAAAAAGTACGTTTGGATTGTAGATGAGAGCAAAATGGTTGAGACCTTAGGAGCCTTTAAGTTGCCGGTTGAAGTTGTCCAATATGGCGCCGATCGGCTTTTTAGGGCATTTGCCCAGTTAGGTTATAAACCGTCCTTTCGAGAGGTTGATGGGAAGCGCTACATCACTGATATGAAGAATTTTATTATTGACCTTGACTTAGGGACTATTCCAGATCCAGTAGCCTTGGCTAAACAATTAGATTCGACTGTTGGCGTTGTTGAGCACGGGCTTTTCAATGGGATGGTTGACCAGTTGATTGTTGCTGGGAAATTCGGTGTTAAAAGTTTAGAAAAAAAAGAAAAATAGGAGACGCATATGTCACAATTTGAACGCATTCACCTCGTTGTTTTAGATTCCGTTGGAATCGGAGCGGCGCCAGATGCCAATGATTTTGTTAATGCCAACGTTCCTGATGGTGCTTCAGATACCCTGGGTCACATCTCAAAAACAGTTGGTCTGAATGTGCCCAATATGGCTAAGCTTGGTCTGGGAAATATTCCACGTGAGACACCATTGAAAACTGTACCTGCTGAGGCTAAGCCAACTGGTTATGCCACCAAGCTGGAAGAAGTTTCACTAGGGAAAGATACCATGACAGGCCACTGGGAAATCATGGGTCTCAATATTTCAGAGCCCTTTGATACTTTTTGGGACGGTTTTCCTGAAGAGATTCTCACAAAAATTGAGGCCTTTTCCGGTCGAAAAATCATCCGCGAAGCGAATAAACCTTATTCAGGAACAGCGGTTATTGATGATTTTGGAGCTCGCCAAATGGAGACAGGCGAGTTGATTGTTTACACATCGGCTGATCCTGTCTTACAAATCGCAGCTCATGAAGACATTATCCCACTTGAGGAACTCTATAAGATTTGTGAATATGCACGCTCAATCACCCTTGAGCGTCCAGCTCTTCTTGGTCGGATCATCGCCCGCCCTTATGTGGGTGAACCTGGTAACTTTGCAAGGAC
>DIXV01000008.1:38039-38327 GCA_002436115.1 Streptococcus sp. UBA6071
GCTAACCGCCATGATTACGCTGTATCTCCATTTGAAGATACTGTTCTCAATAAATTAGCTGCTTCAGGTATTCCAACCTATGGTGTTGGTAAGATTTTTGATATTTTCAACGGCTCGGGTATCACTAATGACATGGGACACAACAAGTCCAATGACCATGGTGTAGATACTCTGCTTAAGACTCTCGCCTTGCCTGAGTTTACCAAAGGTTTCTCATTTACGAATTTGGTGGACTTTGATGCTGTCTATGGTCACCGTCGCAATCCAGCTGGTTACCGTGATTGCTTG
>DIXV01000120.1 GCA_002436115.1 Streptococcus sp. UBA6071
TGTCCATTTTAGCTGGGGCTTGACAAAAGCCCTCTCTTTTGTCTTTTCATCTGGTCTAAAAAATGCTATGATAAGACTATGAATAATCTAGTTATTGCCTTTCTTATGACTTTGATTGCAGGCTTGAGCACAGGTATCGGTAGTTTGATTGCTTTTGTTGCCAAATCGACCAACACAAAATTTTTATCCATTAGTTTAGGGTTTTCTGCTGGAGTAATGATTTACGTCTCTTTTGTTGAAATATTTCCGAAAGGACTGGGAATGTTGACCCAAGAGCTTGGAGAAAGAGGCGGAAGTTGGGTGACCGTCTTATCTTTTTTCGGAGGCCTAGGCCTTATTGCTATTATTGATAAGCTGATTCCTAGTGAAGAAAACCCACATGAAATAAGAAATGTTGAGGAGGAGAGTCAACCCCTCGCTAAGGATAATGGGAAACTGATGCGTATGGGCTTGATGACAGCCTTAGCGATTGCTTTGCATAATTTTCCTGAGGGCTTGGCGACGTTTGTATCAGCTCTTCAAAGTCCAAAGGTTGCGATTCCTATTGTAGCAGCCATTGCAATCCATAATATTCCTGAAGGGATTGCGGTGTCAGTCCCTATCTATCAAGCGACAGGCTCTAAGAAAAAAGCCTTCATGTTTTCCTTTCTTTCGGGCTTGGCAGAGCCTATTGGTGCCTTGATTGGTTGGCTTTTGATTATGCCGATTATGAATGATGTAGTCTACGGTATCATTTTTGCTGCTATTGCAGGGATCATGGTCTTTATTTCTCTAGATGAGTTGCTTCCAGCAGCTGAAGAATATGGGGAACACCATTTAGCCATATACGGTCTGACTGCTGGGATGGTTTTGATGGCAATCAGTCTCTTGCTTTTTATTTAAATCTGTTAAACGGTCTCTGGGGATGCAAAAAGGCACCCCTTTTTTGATTTCCTCTAATAGAATAATGTTTGAGATTTTAGAGAACTCTCCGTAAATAAAAAAGAAAACACTGGGCAGATGCCCAGTGTTTTCGGGAGATATGAAAAAAGAAAAGTTTTAGGATTGACTATAGTATACAAACAGAAGCTTAAAGAAAACTTAACTTTTTTATCTTTTATTTAAAAAAATTTAACATATTTAACTCGCCGATCACCTTACTCATCTTAAGCTGATTAATAATAGGAAAGAATTAGACACTTTAAAGACTATCGGAGTGTTGGCCTAAAAGGGCATCGATTTCCGAGAGGCTCTCAGCCTTTGAAATGCTAGCTCGTAATTTAGCAGCACCAGAGGTTCCTCTCAGGTAGTGAGGTGCCAATCCTCGAAACTCACGAATGGCGATATGCTCTCCTTTGAGAGCGATGAGACGTTTTAAATGCTCATAGGCAATTGCCATTTTATCGGCAAAGGACAGGTCAGGAAGCTGTTCACCCGTCTCTAAGTAATGGGTGATTTGAGTAAAAATGTAGGGGTTTGCCATGGCAGAACGGCCAACCATCACTGCATCAACTCCAACTTCTTCCATCATAAAACGGGCATCTTCTGCTGTTTTGATATCACCGTTTCCGATAAATGGGATTTTAGTAATGGCCTTGGCTACACGCGCTAAGGTATCATGATCACAATGACCAGTGTACATTTGCTCACGGGTACGGCCGTGCATAGCCAAAGCAGAAACTCCAGCTGATTCAGCTGCTAAAGCATTTTCCACAGCTAAAGAATTATCAGACCATCCTGTTCGCATTTTAACCGTCAAAGGGATGCTGAGGTGAGCTGAGACGGTTTTGACAATATGATAAATCTTATCTGGATCCTTGAGCCATTTAGCGCCAGCTTCATTTTTGACGACTTTATTGACAGGGCACCCCATGTTAATGTCTAAAAGATTGGCACGTGTATTTTCCTGAATGAAGACTGCGGCTCGAGCCAAAGAGTCGGCATCGCCACCAAAGAGCTGGATAGATATAGGTGATTCGCTTTCATCAATATGGAGCATATGGAGGGTCTTTTGGTTATTGTACTGGATTCCTTTATCCGAAACCATCTCCATGACCACCAGCCCAGCACCTAGTTCTTTGGCAATGGTTCTAAAGGCAGAGTTGGTCACACCTGCCATTGGTGCTAAGATTGTCGGATTAGGGATTTCAACACCTCCTATCCTAAAGGGTGAATTAAGGTTGGTCATTAAGCATTACCTCTAGATTTTCTTCTGTAAACGTATATGTCTTGGCGCAGAATTGGCACGTAATTTCAGCACCAGAATCTTCTTCCTTCATTATCTTCAGGTCTTCTCTTGGCAGACTTAAAAGAGCTGTTTCAAAGCGGTCTCGAGAACAGTCGCATTTAAAACTTAAAGGGTCTTCTGATAAACACTTGTAAGGCTCATCGCCATAGATAGCTGATAAGAGGGCTTCCAGAGGCTTATCTTTAGCTAAAAGGCTTGAAATGGCAGGCATAGCTTGTAGGCGTTTTTCAAGGCGAGCGATGTCTTTTTCTGCTGCACCAGGTAGAACTTGGACCATAAACCCACCAGCTACCTGAACATTTTCATTGTCATCCAAGAGGACATTGAGGCCTACAGCAGAAGGGATTTGTTCGCTTTCTGTTAGATAATAGGCAAGGTCTTCTCCGATTTCTCCAGAAATTAAAGGTGTTGTGGAGGTGTAGGGCGTCCCAGTGCCATAGTCAACGATGTTGACAAAGTGGCCCTTCCCCATAAAAGGGCCAACCAATACCTCACCCGTAGCAGTCTTCTTGATTGCAACGCCAGTGTTTTGGATGTAACCCTTGACATGGCCGTTGGTGTCTGCTACGCAAATAATGTGTCCAAAAGAAGAATCACCAATGATTTTCAGCGTAATCTTACTATCTCCTTTTTGGTTGGCAGCTAGGATTTGATTGGCAATAAGGGCGCGACCAAGAGCAACAGTTGATGATGAGAGCGTCTGATGTTTTGTTTGAGCCGTTCTTACGGTCTCTGAGCTATCCAGTACATAGGCACGAAAAGCCCCAGATTTTGAAATTGATTTAATGAGTTTATCCATAAAAACCATTATACCATAAAGGCCCCTTTTTTCTCTAGAAGGTAATAGGAAGTCTATTGATAAAAGAAGAGGTATTTTCTTGCTCAGATAAAAATAGTTGCAAGGGAGGAAATACTTTTAAAAGCTGGTTCAAGGCCGATATTTTAGAAAAAGGGCATACCCACCTTGAAAATTCCCTTGTTTTTTCTTATAATGGAAAGGTATGAGAAAACTTGCAGGTGAGATTTCTGCCGTGTTTTATCAAGAAAGGATTAAGGAGAAGCCTAGCGATTCCTTAAATAGAACGTATGACATCAGTAGTAGTTGTGGGAACCCAATGGGGGGACGAAGGTAAGGGGAAAATCACGGATTTTCTGTCTGCAAATGCCGAAGTAATCGCGCGTTATCAAGGAGGAGATAATGCGGGGCATACCATTGTTATTGATGGTTTTAAGTACAAATTGCATTTGATTCCGTCAGGAATCTTCTTCCCAGAAAAAATATCTGTTATCGGAAATGGGATGGTAGTCAATCCTAAATCCTTGGTCAAAGAACTACGTTATCTACATGAAAACGGTGTGTCAACAGATAATTTACGCATTTCAGATCGGGCTCATATTATTTTGCCTTACCATATCAAGTTAGATCAGTTACAGGAAGAAGCGAAGGGCGATAATAAGATTGGAACAACCAATAAAGGGATTGGTCCAGCTTATATGGATAAGGCCGCTCGGGTCGGAATTCGTATTGCGGATCTTTTAGATCGTGATATTTTTGCAGAACGTCTAAGAAGTAATCTATTGGATAAAAATCGCCAGTTTACGAAACTGTATGATTCTGCCGAAATCGACTTTGAAGCTATTTTTGAAGAATATTATGATTACGGACAACAGATTAAGAAATACGTGACGGATACATCTGTTATTCTTAATAACGCTTTAGACCAAGGGAAACGTGTTCTCTTTGAAGGAGCCCAAGGGGTGATGTTGGACATTGATCAAGGGACTTATCCATTTGTGACTTCTTCTAACCCTGTTGCTGGTGGGGTGACCATTGGTAGTGGTGTTGGCCCAAGTAAGATTAATAAAGTTGTCGGTGTGTGTAAAGCCTATACGAGTAGGGTAGGAGATGGTCCTTTTCCGACAGAGCTCTTTGATGAAGTAGGCGAACGCATTCGTCGGATTGGAAAGGAATTTGGGACGACTACTGGACGACCTCGTCGTGTTGGCTGGTTTGATTCGGTTGTTATGCGTCATAGTCGGCGCGTGTCTGGCATTACCAATCTCTGTTTGAATTCTATTGATGTTCTGAGTGGCTTAGAACAGGTAAAAATCTGTGTGGCCTATGATTTGGATGGTCAGAGGATTGATTACTACCCTGCTAGCTTGGAACAACTGAAACGTTGTCAGCCTATCTACGAGACCATGCCAGGCTGGTCAGAGGATGTAACGGGAGCAAGAAGCTTGGAAGATTTACCTGTCAATGCCCGTAACTATATCAGACGGGTGAGTGAATTGACAGGGATACGAATTTCGACCTTTTCAACGGGTCCAGGCCGAGAACAGACCAATATTTTGGAGTCGGTTTGGTCGAGCTAGTTTTTGGATAGAAGGAATGGACTGCTTTTGCAGTTAGTTTGAGGGAAATCATTAATTAGTATAAAATAATCAACAAAATCTTTAAAAAAGTTAAGTTTTCTTTAAGGTTGGGTGTGTATACTATAGTCAATCCTAAAACTTTTCTTTTTTCATATCTCCTGAAATAGCTTGTGTCCTTATTGGTACAAGCTATTTCTTTTGCTGTTTTTATTGGAAAAATTCGTCCAATCAAAAATAAGGTGACCTCATAAAATTCTTTAAGGTTCCTTTAAGTCTTTAGTTATATACTATAGTCAATCCTAAAACTTTTCTTTTTCATAAATCTCCAGAAAGCGCCTTGATAGTTCAAGGCGCTTTCTTTTTGCTAAAAAGGTGTTCTAGCATAGAAAGCGATAGGTTTATGAAGTTAAATGGTTGGAAATGTAAAATTATCGGATAAGATTTGAAAAAAAATTAAAATTTGTTATACTAGACAGGTATAATGATATAAAAGAAAGAGAAATCAAAGATTTCTAAAGGTAAATAAAAATGAATGGTGTCATCCAAATCCTATTTTTCATAGCTTTATTTGGTGGGCTAATGGCTTTGACAGCGCGCAGTCAAAAGAAACAACAACAAAGACAGCAAAATCTACTCAACTCCATCAAAGAAGGCGATGAAGTGATAACCATCGGCGGTCTTTACGGAGTTGTAGAGAACATGGATCTGGAAGAAAAGAAAGTGACCTTAGATATTGATGGTGTTTACTTGACGTTTGAACAGGGAGCTATCAAGAGAGTTCTTTCGGCAGAGACAGCTGTGGCAGAAGTAGAAGCGAGTGAAAAACAGACCTCTATTGAAGAATAGAAGAGAAAAGTATAGTCGTCTTCTTGTAGAAGGCAGAGGCTATGCTTTTTCTTTACAGAGAAGTATGGTATAATTAAGCTCACTATAGGTAATTTAGGAACACTAATGTTTAAATTTAAATCAAATCGTAAAGAGGAAGCAGAGGCTTCTCTTGCAATTCCCAAGCATGTCGGTATTATTATGGATGGTAATGGACGTTGGGCTAGAAAACGCATGCAACCTCGTGTTATGGGGCATAAGGCTGGAATGGAAGCCCTTCAGAAAGTCGCTAAAGAAGCTAGTGGCATGGGGATTAAGGTTTTAACAGTCTACGCTTTCTCAACAGAAAATTGGTCTCGACCAGAGAAAGAGGTCAAGTTTATCATGAGTCTACCCGTGATTTTCTATGAAAACTATGTCCCTGAACTGCATGCCAACAATGTCAAAATTCAAATGATAGGCAATCACAATCGCTTACCACAATCAACTTTGGAAGCTTTGCAACGTGCAGAGGAAAAGACGCGTCATAACACAGGCCTCATTCTAAATTTTGCTCTTGATTATGGTGGGAGATTAGAGATTACTGATGCGGTTCGCATGATTGCTCAGGAGGTATTAGAGGCGAAGGTGGAACTTGCCGATATTGATGAACACCTTATTGAGGACTATCTTTTAACTCGTAATCTCTCTGTAGAATTACGAAACCCCGATTTAATTATTCGGACGAGTGGGGAGTTAAGGCTCAGCAATTTTCTCCCTTGGCAATCTGCTTACAGTGAGCTTTATTTTACGGATGAACTTTGGCCTGATTTTGATGGCCAATCTCTGAGGAAAGCTGTTGAAGCTTATAGTAAGCGTCAGCGCCGTTTTGGCGGAGTATAAGAATAGGAGGAACTATCGTGACGAAAGAACTGAAGAAACGCTTGTTTTTTGGTGGCATAGCCATGGCTTTATTTATACCAATTTTACTGGTTGGAGGGGCCGCTGCTCAGCTAGTTATCGGTTTCTTAGCAATGATAGCTGTAGCAGAACTTTTGAAAATGCGAAGGCTGTCTATCTTTTCAGTTGAAGGGACGTTGTCCATGTTGGGTGCTCTGGTGTTAACCCTTCCCATGGAAAACTATCTGCCTTTTTTACCGACAGATGGAAATTACGTTGCTTTCTCTCTGGTTGTTCTCCTGACTTTAGGAGCAACTGTTTTCCAATTTGGGACCTATACTTATGCTGATGCCGTCTATCCGATTGCGAGCAGTTTCTTTATTGGAATGGGCTTCCACTCCCTTGTTTTAGCTCAGATGAATGGCCTTGCCACGTTATTTTTCGCCCTGCTGATTGTCTGGTTTACAGACAGTGGTGCCTATCTCATTGGCAGCTTCTTTGGGCGTAGACCATTGATAGCTAAAGTTTCGCCAAATAAGACCGTTGAGGGTTTTCTAGGAGGGATTGCTTCGGCCGTTCTTATGGCTGCCATTTATATGCTATTCTTTAAGGAGGTTAGAGGAACTTACTCTTACCCTATTATGCTGGTTCTAGTAGCTCTCTTTTCAGTCTTTGCTCAGTTTGGTGATTTGGTGGAGTCTTCTCTCAAACGCTACTTTGGGGTTAAGGATTCGGGTCAGGTCATTCCAGGTCATGGCGGCATCTTAGACCGCTTTGATTCCATTATCTTTGTTTTTCCTATTATGCATTTTTTCGGCCTTTTTTAAAGGGATCGTAGGGAGACGCTTGGAGACCAACTCAGTTATCTAGCCTGCTAAGAAAAAGAGGCTAGATCCTTTCTTTGTCATCAGAGAGATGCTAAGGACAGCTTAATGAGTCATTTTCTAGAGTGTCGGTGTTCGTTTTGAGAAGAAACAAGGATCCAAGATTAACTGAAGAAACATTCGAACATAAGAGGAGCTTGTAGGTGACTCTCTTTGTATCTGAAATAGCATAAAAGTTCTTACTTGATCTGTATTTGATGAGTTGCTTTCTGATATAAGATAGGGATGAAGATAGATTGATGGCAACAGCTGATGTTATATTTGAATAGAAAAGGAAAGTTATGCAGTCAACAATTTTAGGTATTGTTACCTTTATTATCGTTTTTGGAATTTTGGTGGTTATTCATGAATATGGTCACCTCTATTTTGCTAAAAAAGCGGGAATTCTCGTTAGGGAATTCTCTATCGGTATGGGGCCAAAAATCTTTGCTCATATCGGAAAAGATGGCACTGCTTATACAATACGTATTCTCCCAATAGGAGGCTATGTCAGAATGGCGGGTTGGGGCGAAGATACGACCGAGATCAAGACTGGTCAGGTAGCGAATCTGACCTTAAACGAAGCAGGAATCGTTACACGGATCAATCTTTCAAAAAGGTATCTAAATAGATCCAGCCTTCCCATGAATGTTACGAGCTTTGACTTTGAAGATAAACTTGAAATTTCAGGTCTGGTTCTAACGGAAAACAAGACCTATCAGGTAGATCATGACGCAACGATTGTTGAGGAAGATGGCACCGAGGTGCGGATTGCGCCATTAGACGTACAGTATCAGAATGCCAGTGTCTGGGGACGCATGATGACGAACTTTGCAGGGCCACTCAATAACTTTATTTTGGGGGCACTTGCTTTTGTTCTACTCGTCTTCATGCAAGGTGGTGTTGAAAACACCTCAACCAATGTCATTCGCGTGAGTGCTGAGAGCGCCGTTGCAGCAGCTGGCCTTGAATCGGGAGATGCCATTACTCAGATCAATGGGACAGAGATTACCAACTGGGAAGAGTTGAAACAGTCGGTGTCTGCTGCAACAGAGACGATTGATGAGAAGCCGCAATTGCAGATAACCTATGAGCGAGACGGTCAGACAAAAACGGTAATGGTCACTCCTAAAGAGACCAATGGCAATTATCAGATTGGAGTCTCCCCGTCCCTGAAGACAGGCTTTTGGGATAAGGTGGTCGGAGGCCTTCAATGGGCTTGGGAATCGCTCTTTATGATTTTAAATGCTCTTAAAAACCTTATTTTACGACCGAGCTTGGACCAGGTCGGAGGACCAATTGCTATCTTCCAAGTGAGTTCTGAAGCAGCACAAAATGGTTTAACCAGCGTTATTTACATTTTAGCAGCCCTTTCCATGAATGTAGGTATTGTGAACCTTCTTCCTATTCCAGTCTTGGATGGGGGTAAAATTTTGATTAATATCATTGAAGTTATTCGCCGAAAACCGCTTAAGAAAGAAATCGAAGATGGCATGACGATGGTTGGAGTTGTTATCATGGTGGTCTTGATGCTAGTGGTAACATGGAATGATATTATGCGTGCTTTCTTTTAACCCAAATTGATAGAAAAAAGGATTTATCACTATGAAACAATCAAAGATACTGATTCCCACTTTGCGTGAAATGCCAAGTGATGCATCAGTGATTAGCCACGCCCTTATGTTGCGAGCAGGCTATGTTCGTCAAATTTCGGCGGGAAGTTATATTTATCTACCACTGGCTAATCGGGTCATCGAAAAAATTAAAACCATTATCCGTGAGGAATTTGAGAAGATTGATGCTGTGGAGATGTTAGCACCAGCTATGATTACATCGGAGCTCTGGAAAGAATCGGGGCGTTACGAGACTTATGGAGACGATTTATTTAAATTAAAAAATAGTGAAGGAACAGAGTTCATCATGGGACCGACACATGAGGAAACCCTGACGGCTCTCGTTCGGGATTCGGTCAAGTCTTATAAACAACTCCCCTTAACCCTTTACCAGATACAGGCCAAATACCGCAACGAAAAACGTCCACGTAATGCCCTTTTGAGAACTAGAGAGTTCATCATGAAGGACGCCTACAGTTTTCACGCAGATTATGCCAGTTTGGATCAGGTTTACTTGGACCATAAGCAGGCTTACGAAAATATTTTCGACCGTTCAGGTTTAGATTATAAGGCCATTATTGGTGATGGGGGCGCTATGGGAGGCAAAGATAGCCAAGAATTTATGGCTATTACACCCGATCGGACAGATCTAGAACACTGGGTTGTTTTGGACAAATCGGTGGCTAGTTTTGAGGAGCTACCGTTGGAGGTTTTGGAGGAAATTAAAAGTGAGCTCTTGCGCTGGTCGGTTTCAGGAGAAGACACGATTGCCTACTCCAGTGAGTCGGATTACGCAGCTAATTTAGAAATGGCAACAGACTTTTACAAGCCACGAAATTTTGTTGTTATTCAAGAGGAACTGACTAAAGTTGAGACTCCTAATTGCAAGACCATTGACGATGTCGCCTCTTTCCTACAGGTTGAAGAGGAACAGACTATCAAAACCCTCCTGCTTATGGCGGATGGAAGCCCTGTCGTGGCCCTTTTGGTTGGCAACGATCAATTGAATGATGTTAAATTAAAGAACTATCTTGGGGCGAGTTTCCTTGACGTTGCAACAGAAGAAGAAGCCAAAGGCTTTTTCGGTGCTAGCTTTGGTTCTTTGGGTCCCGTTGGATTAGCTGAGGGCACTCGTATTGTCGCTGATCGTAGGGTTCAAGATGTCCGAAATGCGGTGGTTGGTGCCAATGAAGATGGCTATCATTTGATTGGAGCTAACCCAGGACGTGATTTCGTGGCAGAGTATGCCGATATTCGTGAAGTGCGTGAAGGAGAGGTTTCTCCGGATGGTCAGGGCGTTTTGAAGTTTGCTCGTGGCATTGAGATTGGTCACATCTTCAAACTTGGAACCCGTTATTCAGAGAGCATGAACGGCTTGGTTTTGGATGAAAATGGCAGAGCTATCCCTATGATTATGGGTTGTTATGGCATTGGCGTTAGCCGCCTGCTTTCAGCTGTTTTGGAACAACATGCAAGGCTTTTTGTTAATAGAACACCCAAAGGAGACTACCGTTATGCTTGGGGGATCAATTTCCCTAAGGCGTTGGCTCCCTATGATGTGCATCTCATTGAGGTAAATAGCAAAGATTCAGAGATTAGTGGTCTTGTTCGCCATATTGAAAATAGCCTCCAAGAATCAGGGTATCAGGTCTTAACCGATGATCGTAAGGAACGGGCAGGTGTCAAATTCTCAGACAGTGACCTTATCGGTTTGCCTATTCGAGTAACCGTTGGGAAGAAGGCAGCAGATGGTATTGTTGAAGTTAAAATGAAAGCATCAGGGGATACCATTGAAGTGCATGCTGATAATCTTGTTGAAACCCTATCCATTTTAAGTCAAGAAGATAACTAAAAAAGAGATAAGGCTGGTCTTGCAGATAAGCAAGTCCAGTCTTTTTGTTTGTCCAATTGTTAAACAATACTTGGTTTATCAAGAAAATAGTAGCTGTAGAGGTTTCGGGAAAGACTTGATTTTTTATTTAGAAAACGGTATCATAGCTTTATTAGCTTTGCATAGCCATAGAAAAGGGGTGTCGCTATGAAACTTATTGGTTTAGTTGGGACAAATTCCATCAAATCAACGAATCGTCAACTTTTGCAGTATATGAAAAAGCATTTTAAGGATAAGGCTGACATTGAATTGCTGGAAATTAAGGGAATTCCAATCTTTGATAAACCGGCCAATAAAAAGGTTCCAGATAGCATAACTGAGATTGCAGCTAAGATTGAAGAAGCTGATGGAGTTATCATCGCTAGTCCTGAGTATGATCATTCGATTCCCGCTGCCTTGATGAGCGTCTTGGCTTGGCTGTCTTATGGGATTTATCCCATGTTTAACAAGCCTGTCATGATTACAGGTGCTTCTTTTGGAACCCTTGGTTCTTCCCGTGCCCAACAACAGCTCCGCCAAATTCTAAACTCTCCAGAACTTAAAGCGACTGTTATGCCGGGTTCGGAATTCTTACTGTCACATTCTCTTCAGGCGTTTGATACGGAAGGAAACTTAATTGATTTAGAAAGTGTTCAAAAATTAGATGCTATTTTTGATGATTTCCGTCTCTTTGTGAAAATTACAGAAAAATTATCCAATGCACAAGAACTTCTACGTCAAGAAGCTGAAAACTTTGACTGGGAAAACCTATAACTTAGGCTGAAAGGAGAATTAAGACATGAAATTTATAGGACTTGTAGGTTCAAATGCGGCACAATCATATAACCGTACCTTACTTGAATACATCAGAAGGCAATTCAAGCTCAAATTTGAATTAGAAGTGTTAGAGATTGATCAGGTGCCACTCTTTAACCAAGACGAGAATTGGGAAGAAAATGAGCAACTACGCTTCTTGTATCATAAGATCACTCGTGCAGATGGGGTTATTATTGCCACACCAGAGCACAATCATACCATCACTGCTGCTCTGAAGAGTGTCTTAGAGTGGTTATCTTATAAAGTGCACCCCTTTGAAAACAAACCGGTTATGATTGTCGGAGCTTCTTATCATGATCAAGGAACGTCACGTGCTCAAGTGCATCTGCGTAAAATTTTAGATGCCCCAGGTGTTAATGCATACACGCTTCCCGGCAATGAATTTTTACTTGGTAAGGCCAAGGAAGCCTTTGATGATAAAGGAAATATCACTAGCGAGGGGACGGTAACCTTCCTAGAAACTTGTCTAGATAATTTTGTCAAATATGTAGAGGTGGTCTCAACATTGAAAAAGCCAAAACCAATTGAGCCAGAAGACTTAGATTGCACACACCCTATTAAAACAACTGTAACAGAAGTGGATCCAGATGACCCAGAATGGGTAGAAAAGGTAGCAGAGATTACAGGAGCTGTCTCAGGTGATACGTATGTCAAGCTTGATCACGGTGTCTTGACCGTTAATCAGATTGATATGTTTTTAAAAGCACTCCCGTTTGAGTTGACCTATGCAGATGATAACAATCAATTTCTCTACTACAACAATGCCCACCAAGACCCAGACACCATGTTTGCGAAACGTGTCCCTTCACAATCGGGTGGTCGTATGTCAACCGTCCATGGTTCGCTTCCGCCAGCAAGAATGAAAAACGTAGAATGGGTCATAGGGACTCTTCGCAATGGAAACCAAGAGTATGTTCGTACCGTAGTACCTAATCCAGATCCATCGGTTGTTAACACACATAATTATCAGGCCATGTATTACCCAGACGGTTCTTATGCAGGGATTAATGAGATTGTCTTTAATTTTAAACCGTGGTTAGATTGGTATTTGAAAGAAACAGGCCAGCGTCTCGTTGGTGGGAATGCCTCAGCTGGGATGCCCCCATCGGTTGATGCCAGTTCAGGCGCTTCAGATAGTAGCACAACTAAAGCGGCTGCTGTTCCTGTAGCTGATGCAACATCTGGAGCCTCTGCCCATTAAAGATTAGAAGTGATAGGCTTTGTGGGTGCCAGTACAGATGTTACAAGGCCTTTCCTTTGGTAGAACGATCAGAGAGGTAAAGTAGAGAGGTCTTCTGTTAATTAGTTATAAGAGGTTTATTATGCAATTATTTCAAGAAAAGATAAAAGCTGCCTGTGCGAAGAAGGAAGCTCTCTTTGATGAAAGTCTGGGTCGTTATGGCCTTCGTTCGATGCTTGCAGGTGCTTATTTAACCATGAGTACTGCTGCTGGTATTATTGCTGCTGATGTTATAGGTGCTGAAACGCATACTGTCTCACGTCTTGTTTTCACCTTTATTTTTAGCATTGGTCTTGTTTATGTTCTATTTTTCAATGGAGAATTAGCGACTTCCAATATGCTTTACTTAACATCGGGTGCCTATTACAAGTTTATCCCTTGGAAAAAGGCCGTCACCATCCTTTTGTATTGCACGCTTCTCAATCTAGTTGGAGCCATTTTTCTCGCCTGGCTTTTCAACCAATCCTACTCTTTTCATCACTTGACTGACGAGAGTTATTTGGCCACGACAGTGCAAACGAAATTGGCAAAAAGTGATTGGGGCAACTTTATTGAAGGTATTACAGCAAATATGTTTGTTAATATTGCCATTATGGGCTATATGCTTTTGAAGGAAGAAAGCGCAAAAATATTTGTTGTTGTTTCAGCGGTGTTTATGTTCGTTTTTTTGGTCAATGAGCATTTGGTCGCCAACTTTTCTTCGTTTATGTTGGCAGCCTTTAGTCAACTCAAGAATCTAGAAGGACTGGAGTTGTTGAATGTTTTACGACAGTGGGTCGTCGTCTTTTTTGGAAACTGGATAGGCGGAGGGGTCTTCATCGGACTGGCATATGCTTGGCTTAATCAAACCAAGACGAATCACCGAGAAGGTTAGTTTAAATAAACTATTTATAGACAAACTGGCTGCTTACAAGAGGCCAGTTTGTTTTAGTATAGCCATATAGAGATGTCTTTATAAGCATTAGCTTGACAGCGAGCTTTTGGTTTTTTTATGGTAAAATAAAAGGAGTTACTGTGAGGAGAGATGTATGGCAGATATGATGCAACTATTGATGACCCAGATTAATATGCCGCTTGATTTTCAACAATCCCCTGCTTTTTTAGCTGGTGAAATTGTTGGTGTTGACTTGCATAAAATAAGTAAAGTATGGGAATTTCATTTTAAATTTCAGAATATCCTACCGATTGAGGCCTATCAAGCTCTTAAGCAGAGTCTGGCTCAAACCTTTGAAGATTTGGGAAATCGCGTTAAATTTGATCTCATTGTGGAGGATAGAACAGCAGACGAGGAGTTGGTGCAAGCTTATTATCAAGAGGCTTTTTTGGAAGAGCTCTGTCAGAGTGCCGGCTTTAAGTCGGTCTTTCAACCGTTGGAGGTTAGGCTATCAGATACACAATTGCTTATTCGTGGACCTGAGATGATTGACAATGAACACTTCAAGAAAAATCACCTGCCGAATTTGGAAGCACAATTTGCCAGGTTTGGCTTTGGTAAATTGACTATTGTCCTTGACGTTTGCCAGGACCTAACACAAGCCCAACAGGAAACGTATCAGGCAGAAAAAGAGAAGGTTGTTCAACTGGCTAATGAAGAAGCCTTGGTAGCCATAGAAAAACAAGGAGCATTGCCTCAAGAGTCAACACCTCCTGCCTTTGATTTTGGAGAGGGGGCCAAGGTTCGTAAGAATAATGGGGCCTTAACTAAGGCAGAAATCACCCCTATGGTAGAGGTAACAACAGAAGAGAATCGCTTGGTTTTTGAGGGTCTGGTCTTTGCTGTAGAAACGAAAGTCACCAAAACAGGTCGTTGCCTCATTAATTTTAAGATGACGGATTACACATCTTCTTTTGCTTTACAAAAATGGGCTAAAAATGAGGAAGATGCACAGAAGTTTAATATGATTCAAAAAGGAGCTTGGTTACGAGTAAGAGGGAACATAAGCCTCAATCCTTTTACCAATGATCTCAACATGAATGCCCAAGATATTATGCTTGTAGACAAGCCTAGTCGTAAAGACTTGATGCCAGAGGGGCAAAAGCGGGTGGAATTCCACGCTCATACCAATATGTCCACGATGGATGCCTTACCAACGGTAGAGGACTTGGTGGATCGTGCAGCAGATTGGGGTCACCCTGCTATTGCCATTACAGATCATGGCAATGTGCAAAGCTTCCCTCATGGGTATAAGCAGGCTAAAAAGCGAGGCATCAAGCTTATTTATGGTTTGGAAGCTAATATTGTTGAAGACCGAGTACCGATTGCCTATAACGAAACAGATACCAGTTTGGCGGATGCGACTTATGTTGTCTTTGATGTGGAGACAACAGGTTTGTCTGCTGTTTACAATGACTTAATTCAGATTGCAGCCTCGAAGATGTACAAGGGAAATGTCATTGAAGAATTTGATGAATTTATCAATCCAGGGCATCCCTTGTCAAGTTTTACAACGGATTTGACAGGAATTACGGATGAGCATGTTAAAAATGCTCGGCCTTTAGTGGAGGTTCTTCAAGCATTTCATGATTTCTGCCAAGAAAGTGTCCTGGTCGCTCATAATGCAAGCTTTGATATGGGGTTTATGAATATGAACTACAAGCGTCAGGGACTTCCTCAAATTAGCCAACCTGTCATTGATACCTTGGAGTTTGCGCGTAACCTTTATCCAGAATATAAGCGTCATGGGCTTGGTCCGTTGACCAAGCGATTTGGTGTTGCGCTTGAACACCATCATATGGCTAATTATGATGCAGAAGCAACTGGTCGCCTCCTCTTTATCTTTTTGAAGCAAGCTGCAGAAAAACACCAGATTGATAATCTCAATCAGCTTAACACGCAGTTGATTGCTGAAGACTCCTATAAAAAAGCAAGGGTTAAGCACGCAACGATTTATGTGCAAAATCAGACAGGTCTTAAGAATATGTTCAAGCTGGTAAGTCTATCTAATACCAAGTATTTTGAAGGAGTGCCTCGTATTCCACGGACAGTCCTTGATCAACACCGTGAAGGTTTACTTCTGGGAACGGCTTGTTCAGATGGAGAATTATTTGATGCCGTTTTATCAAAAGGGATAGATGAAGCTGTTGAAGTGGCTAGCTATTATGATTTTATTGAGGTCATGCCCCCGGAGCTTTATGCCCCTCTGATTAAACGTGAGCTGGTCAAAGATGAGGCAGAAATCCAAGAAATTATTCAACGTATGATTGACGTGGCAAAGCGGGTGAACAAGCCAGTCATCGCTACTGGAAATGTGCATTATTTAGACCCTGAACAAGAGATTTATCGAGAAATTATTGTCCGCAGTTTGGGACAGGGAGCTATGATTAATCGAACGATTGGGCATGGAGAAAATGCGCAACCAGCTCCCTTGCCAAAGGCACATTTTCGAACAACAAATGAAATGCTTGATGCATTAGCTTTTTTGGGGAAAGAGCTTGCTGAGGAATTGGTGATTCGCAATCCTTTAGCCTTAACTCAACGTTTTGAGACAATTCAGGTAGTCAAAGATGATCTCTACACCCCTTTTATTGAAGGAGCAGAGGAAGAAGTCGCCCGAATGACATATGAGAGAGCATTTGAACTCTATGGCAACCCTTTGCCTGACATTATAGACTTGCGGATTGAAAAGGAACTTACCTCTATTTTGGGGAACGGCTTTGCCGTGATTTACCTCAGTTCACAGATGTTGGTTCAACGTTCAAATGAACGAGGCTACTTAGTCGGTAGTCGGGGTTCTGTCGGCTCTAGTTTTGTAGCAACCATGATTGGGATTACAGAGGTCAACCCCATGCCTCCCCATTATTACTGTAGCAAATGCCAATATTCCGAGTTCATTACTGATGGGAGCTATGGCTCGGGCTTCGATATGCCGAATAAGGCCTGTCCCGATTGTTCTCAGTCGCTTGAAAAAGACGGTCAGGACATCCCGTTTGAAACCTTCCTAGGTTTTGATGGAGACAAGGTTCCCGATATTGATTTGAATTTCTCTGGGGATGACCAACCCAAAGCCCACTTGGATGTGCGGGATATCTTTGGATTGGAATATGCCTTTCGTGCTGGAACAGTGGGTACGGTGGCAGATAAAACAGCCTATGGCTTTGTTCGTGGTTACGAACGTGATTATGGGAAATTTTATCGAGATGTTGAAGTAGAAAGGCTAGCAGCTGGTGCTGCAGGAGTGAAGCGAACGACAGGACAACACCCTGGAGGTATTGTTGTTATCCCTAACTACATGGATGTCTATGATTTTACACCTGTTCAGTATCCAGCTGATGACACAACAGCAGGCTGGCAGACGACTCATTTTAACTTCCACGATATTGATGAAAATATCCTCAAACTAGATGTCCTGGGTCATGATGACCCGACCATGATTCGGAAATTGCAGGATTTATCGGGTCTTAATCCGAAGGATATCCCAGCCGATGATGCAGATGTAATGAAACTCTTCTCAGGGACAGAGGTTTTGGGAGTCACTCCAGAACAAATAGGGGTATCAACAGGTATGCTGGGGATTCCGGAGTTTGGAACAAATTTTGTTCGGGGAATGGTAGATGAGACGCACCCAACAACTTTTTCAGAACTGCTCCAGCTCTCAGGTCTTTCTCATGGAACAGATGTTTGGTTAGGAAATGCTCAAGATTTGATTCGTGCTGGGATAGCTGATTTATCAACGGTTATCGGTTGTCGGGACGATATCATGGTTTACCTTATGCATGCCGGTCTTGAACCCAAAATGGCCTTTAATATTATGGAGCGTGTGCGTAAGGGCTTGTGGTTGAAAATTTCAGATGACGAACGTGATGGCTATATTGAAGCCATGCGGTCTAATAATGTACCTGATTGGTACATCGAATCCTGTGGTAAAATAAAATACATGTTTCCCAAGGCACACGCAGCTGCCTATGTTATGATGGCGCTGAGAGTCGCTTATTTCAAGGTTCATTACCCTATTTATTATTACTGTGCCTACTTCTCTATCCGTGCAAAAGCTTTTGACATTTCTACAATGTCAGGTGGTCTGGCTAAGGTCAAGACCAAGATGGCGGAAATTTCGGAGAAGAGAAAACAGAATTCGGCCTCTAACGTGGAGCAAGACCTCTACATCACCTTAGAAATTGTCAATGAAATGTTGGAGAGAGGCTTTAAGTTTGGGAAGTTAGACCTTTATAAAAGCCATGCTACAGAATTTTTGATAGAAGGAGATACCCTAATCCCACCTTTTCTAGCCCTAGACGGCTTGGGAGAAAATGTGGCTAAGCAGATTGTTAGCGCACGAAACGACGGCGAGTTTCTTTCTAAGACCGAGCTTAGAAAACGAGGAGGGGTTTCTACTACCTTGGTTGAAAAGATGGATGAAATGGGTGTTTTAGGGAATATGCCTGAAGATAATCAGCTTAGCCTTTTTGATGATTTATTTTAGAAGGTTGAAAAGGTTTAGTTGTTATCTCTTAGCTTTAGCGGGTGGATAGTCATTAAGAGACGCCCCATTCTTTTCGAAAAGAGCCATTAAATCATCAATCATGGCTTTTCTAGCCCTTAGTCAGCGAACTAGTAGGGAGAGTTGACAAAAAAGGAAAAAACATAGATAATAATAGGACATTTACTTATTCAGTTTGTAAGGTGTTTGGGGAACTCCTATCGCCTTATGAATCAAGGTCAATCTATCATCGAACATAGAGAACAGGTTGCTTGCGGGCATTGTCACCCCCGCTATTTTATAAGAGGTCCATCCTCCCATCTAATATTAAGGAGAACGTAGCTTATGCAAATCACTAAACGTAACGGTCAAGTCGTGGATTTTGATCCCGATAAAATTTATCAAGCAATTTTAAAAGCAGCACAAACCGTTTATGTCTTAGACGAAAGCCTTCGCCACGAGCTGGCAGAGGTCACTAAGAAAGTCGTTGTTGATTTAAGCGAGGCTCATGCAGAGCGTCCGACAATCAGTATGGTGCAATCGCAGGTGGAGTATCGTCTATTGGATGCTGGCTACTTTAAAATTGCACAGCACTATATTGAGTATCGGTTACAACGTGATTTGGAACGCATCGGTTTTGATGATCGTATTGGTGTTCATTTGAGATTTGAACAAATCCGTTAATTAAGAGCCGAATGATTCCCTAAATGAAAAGACACCTTGCTTCCTGTAGTGGATGGCAAGGTGCCTTTTTGTTTTTAGTCGCTGTCCCCTCAGACCTTCTGTCAAAAAAACCGCTAATCATGAAGACTAGCGGGCTTTTAAATTTCTAACGGCTTAGAATGTGTTTGTAAGGGTGACTGCTATAAAAGTCTGGTGAGCTTGGTATCATGAAATCCTTGATCCTTATTTTAAGGGAAGCAGCACTTTTGATATATTTCCTTCAGGAAATGTAATGTTTTGCAGAGGCGTTTTATTCAATAATCAAGAGTCCTTCTTTAACCGCAAACGGGTTGTCAGAATTGATGCGATCAAAGAACATGATGCCGTTGATATGGTCAATTTCATGCTGGACAACAATCGCATTATAGCCCTTAAGTTTGAGGCGCTGGGTATCTCCGTTTTTATCAATGTATTCTACTGTTATACGACTGTTGCGGACGACATAACCCTGTACTTCACGATCCACAGATAAGCACCCCTCGCCATCAGCTAAAGCACATTCTTGAACAGAGTGGGCTACAATTTTGGGATTATACATGATTGCCTCAAGGGCATAAGCCTTCTCTGGGGGATTGCCATCTTCATCAAGTGGGTTTGGAACCAAGCAGGCAATGAGACGCTTAGAGATATTTAACTGCGGCGCAGCCAAACCAACTCCACCACGCAAGCCCATCTTTTCTGCCATAACGGGATCTTGAGAATGCTTGAGAAACTGTAACATCTTCTCTCCCAGAATAATATCTTGATCAGAAAGAGGGACATCAACAGTTTCGGCCACTTGGCGGAGAGTTGGGTTCCCCTCACGGACAATGTCTTTCATATCAATCAAGTGACTCGAACGAACTAGCTTTTCAATAAGAGACATAAAATTCTCCTCCTTTTCCTCTTCTAAATATATCATAAAAAAGGAGAGAAATAAAGCCAACAACCCTCTTAAGATATGTTAGTGAAGTGGACTTCTTTACGGTGAATATAAGGATTTGACAAATCAAGTAGTTATTTGTTACAATGGGAATTGTCTAAAGGACAACTTTTTCTTGGTTTTAGGAATGCCAACCTAAGACTCGGATTAAGCATTATATTTTAAGGAGACTATTCTCATGGCAATCTCAAAAGAGAAAAAAAATGAAATTATTGCACAATACGCACGTCACGAAGGCGACACTGGTTCTGTTGAAGTTCAGGTTGCTGTTTTGACTTGGGAAATTAACCACCTTAACGATCATATCAAGGTGCACAAAAAAGACCACGCCACTTACCGTGGCTTGATGAAGAAAATTGGTCACCGTCGTAATCTTTTAGCTTATTTGCGAAAGAACGATGTGAATCGCTACCGTGACCTGATTCATTCATTAGGACTCCGTCGTTAATTGAGTCAAAAAACTCCTTCCTTGCGAGGGAGTTTTTGGTTTTATTAAGACGAAAAACAGAAATAAACAGGTAGGTCAAAAGGTGCGCCGTTGTCAGCTTTTCTGACATTTCATCCTCTGAAAAATTTTTAAAAAAAATCACATAAAACCCTTTCATTTTTTTAAAAAAGTGTTATAATGCTATTGAGTAAATCAAGAAACATGAAAAGGAGGTTACGATGAAACCAACCACATTGGAAAAAGTTTTAACAAACATGATGTTTAGTGCTTTCCGAGTAGTTGCACTCTTGGATGGGCATAATGGGCCAGGAAATTAAAACCGATTCATTGTTTTTAAGTCGAGATTGAGCGAGTCCTCATCTCGGCTTTGTTTTTCTAAAGAGCTGATCCTGAAATTGATGCCTTACTTCGGTTTAAAAAAATAGGTGGAATTAGCTTTTCCTTGCCTTAGAGTGTACTCTAAGGTTTATAATGGAAAGAAGTAATACTATAAAAATAAAAAGGGGATAAAATATGAAAGTTGCAACTTTTATTGAGCCAGGGAAGATGCTGGCAACAGAAGCACCTAAACCTAAACTCGAAAAGGATACAGATGCTATTATTCGTGTCGTGAGAGCCTGTGTTTGTGGGTCGGATCTTTGGTGGTTTCGAGGGATTTCTGAAAAAAAGGCAAACTCTTATGCAGGACATGAGGCGATTGGAGTCGTTGAAGAGGTTGGTAGCAGCGTGACAGATATCAAAGCAGGCGATTTTGTAGTCGTTCCCTTCACTCATGGTTGCGGAGAGTGTGCAGCTTGTCGTGCTGGTTTTGACGGGAGCTGTACTAATACAGACTGGGGTCAAAACATCGGTTATCAATCAGAGTATCTCCGTTACACGCATGCTAATTGGGCTCTTTTGAAAATCCCAGGACAGCCATCGGATTATTCCGATAGCCAACTCAATTCTTTATTGACCCTATCAGATGTGATGGCAACGGGCTATCACGCTGCCGTAACAGCAGAGGTCAAGAAAGGCGACAAGGTAGTGGTTATGGGAGATGGTGCGGTAGGCCTTTGTGGGGTTATCGCTGCAAAGCTACTTGGTGCTGAGCAAATCATTGCCATGAGCCGCCATGAAGATCGCCAAAAGCTGGCACTTGAATTTGGTGCGACAGCTATTGTGGCAGAACGTGGAGAAGAGGCGGTGGAGCGTGTGATGGCCTTAACAGATGGCGATGGGGCAGATGCTGTATTGGAATGTGTTGGCACAGAACAATCAGTTGCAACAGCTATTCAGGTTTGTCGCCCAGGAGCTATTATTGGTCGGGTAGGTGTTCCTCAAAAGGCTGAGATGGATACTAGTGTCCTCTTTTGGAAAAATATAGGGCTTCGTGGTGGGATTGCTTCAGTAACGACATTTGATAGAGCTCTTCTTCTGGAAGCTGTTTTGAAAGGAGAGATTAATCCTGGTAAGCTGTTTACACACCGTTTTAATCTTGACGCTATTCAAGCAGCATATGATGCGATGGACCAACGAAAGGCCATCAAATCGTTAATTATAGTGAGTGAGTAGAGGATGAACATAAAGAAAGTTAGTGAGCTGACGGGAGTCTCAGCTGATACAATCCGTTATTATGAGAGGATAGGACTACTCCCACCTATTACAAGGAACAAGTCAGGCGTCCGTAATTTTACTCAGCAAGAGATTGATATTTTAGAATTTGTGCGTTATTTTAGAAAGGCCGGGCTAGGCGTTGAGCCCTTAATGGATTATATTGCTTTGATTCAACTTGATGAGGACAACGTTGAAGCGCGACTAAACATCCTGACGCAACAACGTGAAGAGCTAGAGAGTCGAATTGATGGGCTAAAACAAGCTTTAGAACGCTTAAACTATAAAATTGAAAATTACGAGAACAAAATTATCCCAAGAGAACAAGAACTCTTTGAAAAGCATAAGAGGGAGTAAGGTTTTCCCTAGGCTAGCTTAGGGTGAATAACCACACTAAGCTATTCAAGAGAAGATTAGAACGGCTAGATTGGTTTAGGACTTGAAGGCTCTAGTTTTTTCGGATGATTGGTATTGTCTAACGTATAAAAGGCCTCCCCTTTCCTTTTGACTTGGGGTAGGTTTAATCTTATATGATCTTTTACAAGAAAATTTTTCGAAATCGAGAATAAAATTATTACCAATTTATTACAAAATTTGTAACGGATTGTCTTTTTAAGGAAACAATTAAAAAACAATCTGATATTATTCTAAATTTTCTTGAAATAAGCTTTACGAAAAAGGATAATTAAGGTAAAATTTAGAGAGGAGGGAAATATAATGAATAAATTTTTAAGAGGAGTTGCTATTGTTGTTAGTATCTTTTTATTAGCTTCATGTGGTTTCAATTCGACCCAGTCGTCTTCAGATGGAAAAGCAAGTACTTCTAATAGTGATGTTGCTGTTGAGGTTATTAGTGGTAGCTATGTCGTTCCGCCAGGTGAATCTACTGTCAATGGTGAGAATTATCTTGCTCTAAATGTTAAAATTACTAATAAAACCGATGGGAAACTTACGCTGTATACCAATAGTTTTTCACTTTATGATTCCGAAGACAGAAAAGTGACGACATATAATGTCTATGGAGATAATGATGAATTCCAGACGCTAAGTTCTGAGACTATTTCTAGCGGTAAATCACTCACAACTTATCTAGTTTACAAGGTTGATAAAAAAGCTAAATATGAATTGCATTTTGAACCAATGCTCTCTGACTATGAAAAAGAATTAAAAGAAGTATCTTTGAAGGTTGATTCTTCTAAGTATGAGGATCACACTGAAGAAATTCTTGACTTAGCAAAAGACTATGTCAACGGCGTCTTTCTAAATGGTGAGGAAGCAGTCAATACAACAACTTTAAGTAATGACAGTTTCAACTCTCAAGTCGTACCTCTATCTGACAGTAGCTCAAAGAGTGAAGATAAAGAGGATAAAGATGAGATTCGCTTGGCTAATAATTTGCAGGAAGAACGCTCAACTTTCTCAAACTTATTCATTTCAACTTTCTCAGACGAATTTAGTTACTACGAGCCTTCTCAAGCGGAATTAAAAACATTTATTGACACCTACACTTCCGCAAATGCTAAAAAAGCAACCATTCAATACAGCATTAAGAGTTATACTATTGATGCGGCAGAAATCTATATCAAACCTCAAACAATTGATATCGCATCTATTGACACAACTAGCATTATTGATGACTTTCTTGATAATAACAGAGATAGTTATTCAAATTATACAGATGCCTATAAGGCTGCTGAAAAATATATCTTGGAGCAATTACCAACCAAGTTGGAAACAACTGGACTTTCGAGTGGGGACTACATGCCTGGTGAAGGCTACGCTGTTCGCTTGACCAAGGATAAGGAAAGTAATAAGTGGACCCTAGATTCATCAGATACAAGTTCTAATTATGAATTTGAAAAGCTTCAATCTATCTTTATGGGAAATCTGTATTAACAGCTTAGCCTACTAGAATACTTAAGAAAAGCCTACGGAAAGAGATGTCTTCGTTAGGCTTTTCTCATATAGAATGGAGTTTTATTGCTATCGGAGTTGTAGGAGAGACTGTTTAAGAGGACCGCTAATACTATTTGAAATAGGGGGTAAAGATAAGAAGTTGAGGAGTCGTTAGATATACTCCTGTAGGATGAACGGAAAGGGCTTGACACACTGCTATCAGTAAATTGAGGAATT
>DIXV01000054.1:0-2261 GCA_002436115.1 Streptococcus sp. UBA6071
ATAGTGGGAAGAATAAAGAGAAGCCGATGCCCTTTTGAAGGAAGTTTTTGGTATAATAGAAAGTGATAGAAATCACTAGAGGAGCATAAGAAAAAATCTAAGGAATATTATTTAGAGAAGTATCCCTATTTACTAGAATTACGAAATAAACGAACGACGAGGAACACTCTTCAATTCATTGCCGGATAAATAGACCGACGATTTACCGCATATTATTAAGGAGGGGGACATGGAAGGACCTGTTTTTAACCAGAAGATGAGCGTTAATGAATTTAAAAAGCAGTATTGGTACAAAACAGAATTAGAGAAAATTTGTAGGGCGCACAACTTGCCAACTTATGGAACCAAATATGAACTGTCTCATTATATTATTCAATTTTTAAATGGTGTCTCTGCTCAACAAATCAAACCGATTAGAAAAAAGAACCGCCGAGGACTCTTTACGGATCAAATACGTCCAGAGACAAAGATTTTAGAATCAGGATTTAGTTTAAACAAGGCTGCGAGATTGTTTTTTGGTAACTATTATGGGGTCGAGAAATTTTCTTTTACGAAAACAATGGCTATTAAAATGCGCGAAGTTGAAGCTAAATGTGATAAAGAAGCGACTGTTCAAGATCTAATTGATGCTTATGAGCAAAAAAGGCCTGATTTGACCAATAACAACGAAGAACAGACGTACCAATGGAACCATTTTGTAAGAGATTTTAGAAATGATAGCCTAGCACAAAAATATCGGTCACCGATGAAAGTGGCAGCATTTTTGTGGGGAAAAATAAAGAGTTCTGAGCAAGAAAAGAAATATAGCCGAGCTTTATTACTTTCTTATCAAGACGAAATTATCGAATACCTGAATAACGAGGAAGGAAAATAAAGCAATAGGAACTTATGGAGGAATCAAAAGTATATTAAATTCTTATTTAACACTGCTATAGTGGGAAGAATAAAGAGAAGCCAATGCCCTTTTGAAGGAAGTTTTTGCTATAATAGAAAGTGATAGAAATCACTAGAGGAGTATAAGAGATAATTATACGGAATATGCTCGGGACGTCGTCCTGCTAATCGTGATGGAAGAATTAATAAGATGTTGAATGATTGGCTAGACTTTTCTGCACGATTTGTGTGGACTTCAACGGTCTTTATCGTGTTGATTCTAAAAATTATAGATCTTATAAAATCGAGAAAAGAGGAGAAAAGTGCATTTACAATTTGATACCAGTTTAATAGGCGACTATAAGAGCAAGTCTCAAATTGCTAGAGTTCTGACAGAGGACTGGGTGAGCCGTCAAGGCTATTGTCCTAGCTGTGGGACGAGACCACTCCATCGTTTTAAAAACAATCGTCCAGTTGCGGATTTTTCGTGTCAAACTTGTGCAGAAGAATTTGAGTTGAAAAGCAAGAAAGGTGTGTTTTCAACAATCATCAACGACGGAGCTTATTCAACAATGTTAGAACGCATCTCGGCAGATAATAATCCAAACTTTTTCTTTTTGACCTATTCCAAATCCTATGAAGTTCAAAATTTCTTAGTGTTACCCAAGCACTTTGTTACAAGTGATATTATTCTAAAGAGAAAGCCACTAGCTCCCACAGCAAGACGTTCAGGTTGGGTAGGCTGCCACATCAATCTTTCGAAAGTTCCCTCTAAAGGAAAGGTTTTTCTAGTCAAAGATAGAAAATTTAGAGAACCAGAGAAAGTTGCTCACGATTTTAAGAAGACTCTCTTCTTACGAAAACAGTCGTTAAAAACGAGAGGGTGGCTTCTAGACATATTGAAATGTTTGGATAAGATTCCTGAAAAAGAGTTTAATTTGGAAAGCATTTATGCTTTTGAACAGGATTTAAAACAATGTTATCCAGATAATAATCATATCAAAGATAAAATTCGCCAACAGTTGCAAGTTTTACGAGACAAGGAAATGATTGAGTTCTTAGGAAGAGGAAGGTATCGCAAGTTATGACAAAAATAGATATAGAAATCACAGAAACATTGTCCCGTGTTATTACTGTTAATGCAGCCAATGAAGACGCTGCTCGCTATATAGTGGAAGACATGTATCGCAATGAGGAAGTTGTATTAGGTGAGACCGATTATAAAGGATATGAAGTAAAGGTACGGACTTGACTGTCACGTCCCATGTAAAATAGACAGGCAAAAAAGTCAGTGATTTAGAAGGTATGATTCCCGATATTCTAAGGGGGCATACCTTTTTTATCTTGCATTGTGTAGAGGAGTGATAGCGTTCTGGCGAATTGGTGAT
>DIXV01000054.1:2558-5615 GCA_002436115.1 Streptococcus sp. UBA6071
ACGAGACTTAAGTTGGTCAATGGCATGGTAATAGTGGACTCTTCTTACTTCTTGAGAAGAGTCCGTAAAGATTTTAGACTAGCTTTCAGCTCCTCAGGTCTTATCTCATCCCTCTTAATTTTCTTAGGACGACTTGTAATTTGAATTCGTATGAATAGTGTTGAAATTACCTGCCTTTTTTGGTCATAAGAAAAAAACTCCCTCTTTTTTAATCCATTGAGAGTAAAGCAGCAACTATGCCGATTTCAGCCTTCTCCTAAGCTATTTAAGCAGTGACCCTATAGTTTGAAGTTTATTGACTTTGTGAAATAAAAAACTTTCTATTTTTTAAAGAAGGTCGAGGGCTCAAATAGTGGCTTTAAAGCCTATTCTAGGGCTTTAAAGTTTGTGAAGTTGACAGAAAACGCTTTACTTTATTTGAAAAATGTAGTACTATTATATTGTGAAATAATTAACAAAATATAAAAGGAGACAAGACATGAGCGATAAAGCGAAAACTGTCGATGTTAACAAGGAAATTGATGCCTTGGTGCAAAAGGGGCTAGTTGCTTTGGAAGAGATGCGTAAGCTTAACCAGGAGCAAGTAGACTATATCGTTGCCAAAGCGTCTGTTGCGGCTCTTGATGCCCATGGAGAGCTAGCGATGCATGCGGTAGAGGAGACTGGACGTGGTGTCTTTGAAGACAAGGCGACCAAAAACCTCTTTGCCTGCGAACACGTGGTCAACAATATGCGTCATACTAAAACGGTTGGTATCATTGAAGAGGATGATGTGACTGGTTTGACTTTGATTGCTGAGCCTGTCGGTGTTGTTTGTGGTATCACACCAACAACGAACCCAACCTCAACAGCTATTTTTAAGGCTCTCATTTCCCTGAAGACGCGTAATCCAATCGTCTTCGCCTTCCATCCATCTGCTCAAAAATCGTCTGCCCATGCCGCACAAATTGTGCGTGATGCAGCCGTTGCGGCTGGTGCTCCAGAAAACTGTGTTCAGTGGGTTGAGACTCCTTCTATTGACGCAACAAATGCTTTGATGAATCATGATGGTATTGCAACCATTCTAGCTACAGGTGGGAATGCCATGGTTCGCGCAGCTTATTCTTGCGGAAAACCAGCTCTTGGAGTTGGTGCAGGGAACGTTCCAGCCTATGTCGAAAAATCTGCTAATATTCGTCAAGCAGCCCATGATATTGTGATGTCTAAATCCTTTGACAATGGTATGGTCTGTGCCTCTGAGCAAGCGGTTATCATTGACAAAGAAGTTTACGACGCATTTGTAGATGAGTTCAAGTCTTACCATACTTACTTTGTCAATAAAAAAGAAAAAGCCTTGCTTGAAGAGTTCTGTTTTGGCGTTAAAGCTAATGGCAAGAACTGTGCAGAAGCTAAGCTCAATCCAAATATTGTTGGGAAACCTGCAACATGGATCGCAGAACAAGCTGGCTTCTCAGTCCCAGAGAATACAAATATTTTAGCAGCAGAATGTAAAGAAGTTGGAGAGAAAGAGCCTCTGACACGTGAAAAACTATCACCTGTTATTGCCATTTTGAAATCCGATTCAAGAGAAGATGGTGTTGAAAAGGCACGCCAAATGGTTGAGTTCCATGGTCTAGGTCACTCAGCAGCTATCCATACAGAAGATGCTGAACTAGCTAAAGAATTTGGTACCAAGATTCGTGCCATCCGTGTTATTTGGAATTCTCCGTCTACTTTTGGTGGAATCGGTGACGTTTACAATGCTTTCTTACCATCATTGACCCTGGGTTGTGGTTCTTACGGACGTAATTCAGTTGGTGATAATGTTAGTGCTGTAAATCTCTTGAACATCAAAAAAGTAGGAAGACGTAGAAATAATATGCAGTGGTTTAAAGTTCCTTCAAAAACATACTTCGAACGTGACTCTATCCAATATCTACAAAAATGTCCTGATGTTGAGCGCGTTATGATTGTGACAGACCAATCTATGGTCAAACTAGGTTTTGTTCAGCGTATCCTTGACCAGTTGGAGCTCCGTTCAAACAAGGTGACCTATCAAATCTTCTCAGATGTTGAACCAGATCCAGATATTACAACGGTTGAACGTGGTGCGGAAGCTATGCGCTCCTTTGAGCCAGATACAATTATCGCCCTAGGTGGAGGTTCACCGATGGATGCGGCTAAGGTAATGTGGTTATTCTATGAGCAACCAGAAATTGACTTCAAGGATCTTGTCCAAAAATTCATGGACATCCGCAAACGTGCCTTCAAGTTCCCTGCACTAGGTGTTAAGGCAAAATACATTGGTATTCCAACAACTTCAGGAACTGGCTCAGAAGTGACTCCATTTGCGGTTATCTCAGATAAGAAAAACAATCGTAAATACCCATTGGCGGATTATTCTTTGACACCAACTGTTGCCATTGTTGACCCTGCTTTTGTAACAACAGTTCCTGGCTTTATCGCTGCGGATACTGGTATGGATGTTTTGACGCATGCAACGGAAGCTTATGTGTCTCAAATGGCTAACGACTACACTGATGGTTTGGCTCTTCAAGCGATTAAACTTGTCTTTGAATACCTAGAGCAATCAGTCAAAGAAGCAGACTTTGCTTCTCGTGAAAAATTGCATAACGCATCCACAATGGCGGGTATGGCTTTCGCCAATGCTTTCCTAGGTATTTCTCACTCAATGGCTCATAAGATTGGTGGTGTCTTCCACACAGTTCACGGACGTACAAATGCTATTTTGTTACCATATGTCATTCGCTACAATGGTACACGACCAGCTAAAACAGCCACATGGCCTAAGTATAACTACTACCGTGCTGACGAAAAATACCAAGATATTGCCAAAATGCTTGGACTTCCAGCATCTACACCAGAAGAAGGTGTGGCGTCTTACGCTAAAGCTGTTTACGATTTGGGTTGCCGCTTAGGTATTGACATGAACTTCAAAGGTCAAGGTATTGACGAAAAAGACTGGAAGGCAAAATCACGTGAAATTGCTCTTCTAGCTTACGAAGATCAATGTTCACCAGCCAATCCACGCTTACCAATGGTTGATCATATGCAAGA
>DIXV01000054.1:5809-7845 GCA_002436115.1 Streptococcus sp. UBA6071
CCAATGGTTGATCATATGCAAGAAATCATTGAAGATGCTTACTATGGCTACGCAGAGCGACCTGGTCGCCTTAAATAAATAGGTCTTAACTCCCTTGCAACTAGGCAAGGGAGTTTTCTCATTGCTCTTAAGATGGAGAAATAGCAAGGAGCTAGTTACTTGAGAGGATGATGTCTTAACGGTTTTTGAAATAGTTTCCCGTGAAACAAAAGGCGGGGGCTTCACATCCCTATTAAATCAGGATATTTAGTTAATGAAAAAGTCGCTGTGCTTTGGGCGAGACAGAAAATCGCCTTGATAGACTGACTACAAAATCAGAATGGCGACTGAAAAGATAGCTGTCTAGGGGAATCGGATAGGGCAGGTTATGGGAAGAAAAAGCGTATTGTTCTATAAAAACTTAAGCAATTATTCAAGAAATTATGGTATAATATGCGAAAGATTACAGATGAATGGGGAAAACCGATGACACTAGTTTACCAATCCACACGTGATGCCAACAACAAAGTCACAGCCAGCCAAGCGATTTTACAGGGATTAGCGACGGATGGTGGTCTCTTTACACCGACAAGCTATCCGAAGCTTGACTTGGATTTTGAAGAACTCAAGGAGGCGTCTTATCAAGAAGTTGCTAAACGGGTTTTGGGTGCTTTCTTAGATGATTTCACCGAAGCAGAGTTGGACTACTGCATTCAATCAGCTTATGATGATAAATTTGACACGAAGGCTATCGCACCAGTCATTAAAATCAGCGATCAGCAGTATAATCTGGAACTCTTTCATGGAGCGACAATTGCCTTTAAGGATATGGCTTTGTCTATCCTGCCGCATTTGATGATAACCGCAGCTAAAAAACACGGACTCAAAGATAAAATCGTTATTTTAACCGCAACTTCTGGTGATACAGGTAAGGCTGCGATGGCAGGTTTTGCAGATGTCCCAGGAACAGAGATTATTGTTTTTTATCCAAAAGATGGTGTCAGCAAGGTGCAAGAGTTGCAGATGACAACACAGACAGGGGAAAACACTCATGTCGTGGCGATTGATGGGAATTTTGATGATGCCCAGACCAGGGTTAAAGCGATGTTTAATGACCCAGAACTTCGCTCTAAATTAGCTGATCAACAGTTGCAATTTTCATCAGCTAACTCTATGAATATTGGACGTTTGGTACCTCAGATCGTTTATTATATCTACGCCTATGCTCAGTTGCTGAAGCAAGAAGAGCTTGAGATGGGTGAAGAGATTAACATCACTGTGCCAACGGGCAATTTTGGGAATATTTTAGCAGCTTTTTACGCCAAGCAAATCGGCTTGCCTGTTGGAAAACTCATTTGTGCCTCTAATGAAAACAATGTTCTGACCGATTTCTTCCAAACAGGAACCTATAATAAACAACGTCCTTTCAAGGTAACCTCAAGCCCATCTATGGATATTTTGGTTTCCTCGAATCTTGAGCGATTACTCTTCCATTTGGTGGGGAATTCTGCTGAAAAAACAGTGGATTTGATGACTGCTCTCAATAAAGACGGTGTTTACCGTTTGGAGGATGTAGATGCCGACTTACTAGCTCTTTTTGCTGCGGATTTTGCGACAGAAGAGGAGACCTCTGCAGAAATCAAACGTGTCTATGAATCAGCTGGCTACATTGAAGATCCTCATACAGCAGTAGCTTCAGCAGTCTTTCAAAAATATAAGGCCAGTACGAACGACAGCCGTAAGACCATTCTTGCCTCCACAGCCAGCCCTTACAAGTTTCCCGTTGTCGTGGTTGAAGCGATAACAGACACTAAAGGTGCCTCAGACTTTGAAGCCTTAGCTAAATTGCAGGAGATAAGCAATCTGCCTATGCCAAAGGCTGTTGCTGGTTTGGAAGAAGCTCCAGTCTTACATCATACAGTTATTGAGACGGAGGGAATGCAAGTTGCGGTTGAAAACTATCTAGGACTTTAAGTTGGTAGCTGGTTTAGGTCTGAAAGAATGTTTGGGTTTCTTTCAGGCCTCTACCTATAAGAGGGTAAGCTACAAGTCAAAGT
>DIXV01000054.1:8011-13011 GCA_002436115.1 Streptococcus sp. UBA6071
ATACCTATGAGGGTAAGCTACAAGTCAAGGTGTTAGGAAGGCTTCCCAGCCCTTGACTTTTCTCGGTTACCTTACTTTGTTCTTTTTCAACTAGACTTTCTATACAGCTTATGTCTTATTATCGGAAAATCTTACAGATAGGTCTACCAGCCATGATGGAGAATGGCTTGCAAATGCTGATGATGGTTGTGGATGCCTATTTGGTGGCCCAGATAAGTCTCGCTGCTGTTTCTGCTGTCTCTATCGCAGCTAACCTCATTTCCATTTATCAGGCGGTCTTTATTGCCTTAAGTGCCGTCATTTCCTCTTTAGTTGCTCGAGCTCTTGTTCAAAAGACTCCAGAAGACTTGTCTAAAGTTATCAGTCAAGCGATTCAATTAACCCTCTGTCTCAGTCTATTTATGGGGGTGGTCTCCATCTTTGGTGGCAGAACCATCCTCTATTTACTGGGAGCATCAGCAGAAGTCGGTCGTTTAGGAGCGACCTATCTAGCCTGGGTGGGAGGCTCTATCTTTCTTTTAGGATTGATGATAAGTCTGGGAGCTGTTTTACGTGCAAAGGGTCAGCCACGTCTACCGATGTATGTCAGTTTTCTAGTGAATATTGTCAATATCGTCTTATCTGCTATAGCTGTCTTTGTTTTTAAATGGGGTATTTTGGGTGTGGCTTTAGGAACCCTGCTCTCTCGAGTTGTTGGTTTGGTTTTTCTTTGGCACCTTTTAGGGGACAAAAGTGAAAGAAGCGGTTGGCAGGTGGATTGGGAGCTCCTTCGCCTAGTCTTGCCAGTAGCAGGAGAACGGCTAATCATGCGTGTAGGAGATGTTTTAATTGTGGCCTTCATTGCTCGCTTGGGAACTGCTGTTCTTGCAGGCAATGCTATTGGAGAAAGCCTCACTCAATTTACCTACCTACCTGCTATGAGTTTGTCTGTGGCAACAGTGATTCTTACTGCTCAATCTCATGCGCAAAATGATAGGTTTGCAGTCGAAGAGATTCGTAAGCAAAGTTATCGGCTATCCCTCACTCTGATGGGGCCGATAGCAGGCTTTATCCTCCTTTTCAGTGGGACTTTAATCAGTCTGTTCACCAAAGATAGCCAAGCAGGGCAAGCCAGTCAATTGCTTGTTCTCATGTCTTTCTTAAGCTTGCCAATGACAGCAGGCACGCTAATTCATACAGGTCTTTGGCAAGGCTTGTCTCGGCCGAAACTTCCCTTTTACGCCACTGGTTTGGGAATGTTCGTGTTTAGAATTGGTTTGGGTTATGTCCTGACCTTCGTCTTTGAGTTTGCCTTTCTAGGTATTTTAATGGCAGTCAGCTTGGACAATCTCTTTCGTTGGTTCTTTTTAAAAATAATTTACAATAACATCTATAGGAGAAATAGTAATCATGAAACTCAATAGACGTCTCATCGTCAGCCTAATGACCGCTATTCTAGCAGTCTACGTTATCATTTATTATTGGGCATCGGGTGAGCGATTTGTAAACACAGTCATCGCTGCTGCGACCCCTTTTATAGGTGGAGCCATGATTGCTTATGTGGTCAATATTCTGATGTCAGGCTACGAAAACCTTTACTTGCGCTTGGTAAAAAACAAGTTTGCACGTAAACTCGCTCGGAGTATTAGCCTCTTGCTTGCTTATTCAACCTTTCTTGCCCTAATCCTTTTTCTTATAGGAACGGTTTTTCCTGAGTTGATTTCTAGTATCCAATCACTCATATCTCGGGCACCGAGGGATGTCAGCAATCTTATCAAACAGTTGCAAAGCCTCAGGTGGATTGATGAAACCCTGAGAGATTATTTTGGTAACAATGCCGCAACAGAAATTTCTAGCCAGTTGACAAAGTATGTTCAGCAGACCCTCACTAATGTCGGTGCTATTCTTATCAACTTGATTACCTCAGTGACTAGTGTTTTCTCCGTAGCGCTCAGTATGTTTGTGAGTTTGATTTTTTCTGCCTATGTTTTAGCGAGCAAAGAAAGATTAGGACGTCAGGTGCGTCGTCTTATTCAAGCCTATGTCCCTAAACTCTATCGCCCGTTTGAAACGATTCGTCAAGTCTTTCACCAATCGTTTCGTAACTTTATTGTCGGCCAAACAGTGGAGGCTATTATTTTAGGTTGTTTGACATTTGTCGGCATGCAGATTTTTAACTTCCCTTATGCTCCAACAATTAGTGTTTTAATCGCTTTTACAGCACTTATCCCTGTGGTGGGAGCTTATATCGGGGTAACGATTGGTGTGATTTTGATCATGACCCAGTCTATGAGTCAGGCGCTCTGGTTCTTCATTTTTGTAGTTGTCCTTCAGCAGTTTGAAGGAAATCTTATCTACCCACGTGTGGTTGGTAATTCTGTCGGGCTCCCAGGAATGTGGGTTATCATGGCTATTACGATTGGTGGTGCTTTAGGTGGTATTTTGGGAATGCTCATGGCGGTGCCTTTCCTTGCAGCTTGTTACAAGCTTATCCGACAAGATGTTCAGCGCAGAGAAGATAGAAAAAAGCTAATATCTAAGCAAACCTAGCAAAGAATTCTAAAGAAGAACCGACACTCCTTATGAAAATAAGGGGTGTCGGTTTATTGTTGCAAAATAGCTTTCTAAAAGAAGATAAACCTGCTATTTTTTAAAAGTCAAGTCCAGAAACTACTTTTCTTAAAAAAAACTTAAAAAATATTTCATTTTTTGAACACAAATCGATTTTTTTATAGTATAATATTTCTTAGGAGAAAAAAGGAGATAATAGAATGAAAAAAACTGCAAAAGTTTTAGGTGGCTTTGGTGCGGTGGCTTTGTCAACCGGACTAACTAATCAGGTTTATGCACTAGATACGGTTGAAAGCGCTTTATCGTCAGGCGCTGAGGTTGTTCAAGTAGAACAAGCTGAAGCCTCCATAATCACAGAAGCGACTGTTAGCCAAGCTGCAGCCGAGCTTTCTGTTGCACAGAATCAAGTGGCGGCTCAAGAAGCAGTAGTTGCTGAGGCAATAAAGCAAGAACAGGACTCGGCACAAGCGGTTGCCACTGCTCGAGCAGAAGTTGCAGAAAAAGAAGCTGCTGTCAATATGGCAAGCGATGAAAATCTTGCAGCTGCCCAATCCAATGTAGAAGCTGCTGAAAATGCTGTTGCTACCGCTGAAAACGCCGTCGAAGCAGCAGCAGTTACAGAAGCAGCAGCAGAGAGAGAGGTAGCAACCCAAGAGCAGGTTGTCACAGAAAAACAATCTGATGTCGCTACTGCCCAATCTGATGTCGCTACTGCTCAGACTGCTGTAGATGAGGCACAAGCTGCTGCAGACGCTTCTGATCCTGTTAAGGCACAAGAAAAAGTAACCGCAGCTGAGCTTGGAGTGACAACCGCAACTGCTAATCTAAACAAGGCGACACAAGATGTTACTACCGCTGAACAGGAAGTGACAGCTAAAGAAGCGGCGCTAACTGCAGCAAATAATGCAGATGCCAACCGCCAAACGGCAATTGCAAATGCAGAGTCCCAAGTAACAGTGGCTCAAACAGCCTTAGCAAATGAGCAAGGAAATTTAACTGCAGCTCTCTCAGCTGCACAAGTAGCGAGTGATAATCAGGCAGCAGCGCAAGCAGCTTTTGAGGAGGCTGTACAAGTAGCTGCTAATGCTACTGGAACGTATAACTCTGGAAATACGATCACGATTTCAGATGAGTATGTCAGTGAGCTAAGAAAGTACTTGTCAACTTCTAATGCTACTGAGAAACAAGCATCCTTTAATCGCTTGGCAACACTTTCGAAAGATCTCAAAGCGTTGGCTTCGAACACTTTCCAAGCAACGACTGGCGATAACAGTCGTACGTTTGATACTAACAATATGTCAACAGCTATTCAGACAGAGCTCTCTCTTTTTGCATCTGATTTAATGAACCAAATCCGCCAGCGCTTTGGAACGACGTTAACAACAGTGACCCCATCATCTGTTCAATTTGCTGATGGAGTGGCAGATGGTTATGTTAGCAGTAACTGGAGTTTTGACGATACGAGAGAAAATGGGCACAATGAGGATGCCATTAATGCAGCTGCTAATCAACTTGGCTTGCTTACGAGTACCCAAAAAGATGTTCAGTACTATGAAAACATGTATACGGTTAGTCGTCAGCAAGTCTCTATGACGGTTGCTCAGGCAAAAAATCTTATCCACTCCTCTCTGCTTGCTTTTATGTTCAATGGGTTAGAGTACGATCATGCTAATTCGATTTCAGGCCTCTTAAATGATGGTCGAACGACAGCGACCTATCTTGGAGTTGATATCTCTGATCGTGCGACAGCTCTGAGTGCACACTTTTTAACAGTTGATACAAATCTTATCCCTGCAGGCAATACCGCCTTTGACCGTACAGCGATTACCTCAATAGCAACTACTCCTACTGCAGCTGCTCAAGCTGCTCTTGATGCGGCTCAAACAGCATTGACCCAAGCACAAGAGGAGAATACCCGAGCTCAAGCCGCTCTTGCAACTGCTCAGAACCAATTGGCTCAAGCGCAAGCAAATCTTACAACTGCTGAGAATCAGTTGGCTCAAGCTCAAGCTACTCCAGAACAAACGCCAGCCGCTATCCAAGCCTTGGAAGAAGCTAGAGCCGGAGTAATTACTGCTCAAGAAAACCTAGATTCAGCTACTCAAGCTGCATTAACCGCCAATCAAGTCCTTACAGCTGCTCAAGCCGCTCAAGCTGCAGTGGGCACAGATTTTGCAGATAGACAGGCAGATCTTGTAGCGGCGCAAACGATTCTGACCAATAAGAAAGACATCCTCTCTCAGGCAGAGGATACCTTGGCAGAGGCGACCACTACGCTTAACAATCTAAAGGCTATTCTTAATCAAGCCCAAGCTGATACAGCAGTTAAGACTCAAGCGAAGGATACTGCTCAGGCAGATCTTCAGGCTGCTCAAGCTTACCTACAAACGATTGTCAATGCAATTAACCGTCTAGACACTGCTCGGGACGAATTGGCAGCGGCTAATAAT
>DIXV01000054.1:13175-16659 GCA_002436115.1 Streptococcus sp. UBA6071
AATACCTTGTTGGTAGCAGAGACTGATCTAGCAACAAAAGCAGGAGAGCTTGTAAGTGCTCAAGAAGAGCTAAGAATTCTCTTAAATAATCAAGCAGCACTAGCCAGTCGATACGAGGAACTCCTTGCGGCCTTCAATGCTCAACAAAAGACACGCGCTGCAGATGAGATCATTCAAGCAACCGTCTTGAACTTTACAGCTAGTGACACTTCCTCAAGTCAGTTATCTGTTGCGGCTAATTCGACATCTTTAGCTACAGATGTATCTAGTGGAAATTCTTCTCTCGTGTCAACTAATACAGTTGTTTCGGCAGGAGTTTTACCAGCAACTGGGACAAAGGACTCAAACCTAGCTCTCTATGGCCTCAGCTTAGCAGCTGGTCTAGGCTTAGCTGTTCCAAGTCTAAGAAAACGCAGAAAAAACCAATCCTAAGGCCTTTCTTAACACGAAAAGAGAGAAAATCAGATGGACGCATAGTTCAATCTGATTTTTTCATGTGGCTAAAAGGCTAGAGGCTCCCGTAACTGCAAATGGCCTATTTGTTGAGAATATGCTATACTTATCTTAACTATAACCGATGGAGATGTCATGAAATTTCTTAAGAAAATTCCTCGTCAGGATTTGGGGAATATTGCTATTTTAATCTTGTTTTTAGTTGCTGTTATGTTAGGTGCCTTGATTCCTAATCGGCAGACGCAGGCTGCTAATCAAGAAACCTTGGCCCATCGTTCGGCTAAATTAACCAAAGAAGCTGAAAAAAGGGTTAGTGCATTAGAAAAAGCCCCTTCAGATGAGAATCTAGAGAAGGCTGAAGCGGCACTAAAGAAGGTCTTGGATAAAAACAAACGAGAAGCATTTCAGAAACGAATAGAGCTAGTTAAGGCAGTGCTAGCTACCCAAGCAGCAGCAGAAACAGCTGTTAAACGATTAGAAGATGCCCCTAGTCAAGAGAATGTGAAACTGGCTCAAGAAGCAGTGGACAAGGTGGATGATGAAACGCTAAAAGAAGCCTTTCAAGCTCGAATTGCTGCTGTTCAAGAAAAATTGGAAGCTGCTAAGGCGACGACAGAAGCGACGAGTTCGACCAACCCAAGTTCAACGGTCGGTGGAGAGACGACAGCATCAAGTAGTCAGACGACACCGAGGACATCAAATGAGGGAGGGACGACTTACACCCCAGTACCAGAAACAGCTAATGATGCGTCTAGTGCTACGACTCCTTCTACGGTTAGTCCTCCCGTAGTAGAGGAGCCAGCAGATTCAACAGTAACCTCAACTCCTCCAGATACAGCAGGTCAAGATTAACAAGACCTAAGGGACTTTGACTTAGCTATTGTTTGTAATACTATCTTATACAAAAAAGACGAACAGCTCTCTCTGCATCATTTCTGATGACGGCGTGTTCGTCTTTTTAGTATTGAATTGTCTGAGCTTCTCTTTGTTAAAGAGGCTAAGTAGCAAAAGCTGAGGGAAAGACACATGATGTTATGGGCTTAAATCTTTTTATCCCATAATGACTAATGGAGAGGCTTGTTAGTATGCATCCCAAAATGCGTCAGTTTGAACTTTTCTGAAAAGGCAGTGATAGGTGTTCGTTATCCCTTATCTTTCTGAGCAGTGGCTTCTAGTGATTTACCTAGATCAATAATATATTGTCGTAAATCATGAGCAACTTGGGGGTGCTTGAGACCATACTCAATGGAGGTTTTCATGTAGCCAAATTTATCCCCCACATCATAGCGTCTACCTTTAAATTCCCGAGCGAAGACCCTCTGGGTCTTGTTTAAGGTGTCGATAGCATCGGTTAATTGAACTTCGTTGCCAGCACCAGGTTTCTGGGTTTTAAGGATGGTAAAGATTTCTGGGGTCAAGAGGTAACGACCTATGATGGCTAAGTTTGAGGGGGCTTCTTCTGAATTAGGTTTTTCAACGAATGTATCAACAGAATAGAGGCCTTTTTCACCCTTTCCTTGGGGGGAAATAACACCGTAAGAAGAAACATCTTCTTGAGGAACTTCCATGACGGCAATGGTAGAGGCACCGGTGTGTTCAAAATCATCAATGAGCTGTTTGGTCAATGGTGTATCATCGTCATTGATATTCATTAAGTCATCTCCTAGCATCACCACAAAAGGTTCGTTGCCAACAAAAGCTTGGGCTTGCAAAACAGCGTCCCCTAGTCCTCGAGGGTGACTTTGACGGATAAAATGGAGGTTAATATCGGTCGTTTCGTCTACTAGCTTAAGCAAGTCATGCTTGCCTTTTTCCTTGAGATTGTATTCTAATTCAAAATTAGAATCAAAATGGTCTTCAATGGAACGTTTGGACTTACCTGTTACAATTAAGATATCTTCGATACCTGATTTAAGGGCCTCTTCGACGATGAATTGGATGGTAGGTTTGTCAACGATGGGCAACATTTCCTTAGCGAGGGCTTTAGTAGCAGGGAGAAAACGAGTTCCCAAACCAGCGGCAGGAATAACAGCTTTTCTAACTTTTTTAATCACGATAGACTCCTTTATTTTTGGGCATAAGGTGGGGAAGAGATAGGATAGCCGTTCGTCAATGTGGAGTTGCGGCTGTCGATTTATAGACTTTTTAAAGGGTTAAGGTTGTCGAGAGGAAGACCTACCATTCGTTCTCAGCACGGAACTCCCCTGACATTGTTCTTAGGATGGCATCTCTGATGTCTTTGCCCTCATAGATAACACTATAGATGGCTTGAGTGATGGGCATATAGACATCTAATTCTTTTGCTAGCTCGTAAGCCACTTTGGTGGTGGACAATCCTTCGATAACCATCCCCATATTAGCTTCTACATCAGCCAACTTTTCTCCACGGCCAAGAGCATCTCCTGCTCGCCAATTACGAGAATGGATGGATGTACCAGTTACAATTAAATCACCAACTCCGGATAAACCGCTGTATGTTGAGGGATTGGCCCCAAGTTTGACGCCTAGACGTGTGATTTCTGCTAATCCACGTGCGATGATGGCCGCTTTAGCATTGTCTCCATAGCCTAGACCGTTTAAGGCACCTGCACCAACTGCGATGATATTTTTAAGGGCTCCCGCTGTCTCGACACCGATGACATCTGGATTGGTATAGAGACGGAAATAGTTGTTGCTAAAGAGTGATTGAACGTATCTGGCGGCCGTTTCATCCTTAGAAGCGGCGGTGATCAAGGTTAGGTCACGGACAATGGTTTCTTCGGCATGGCTGGGACCTGACACGACGACAACCTCGCTAAAATATTCAGAGGGTATTTCTTCCTCAAGAACAGTAGATAGGCGCTTATGGGTTTCAGGTTCTAGTCCTTTAGAGGCATGCATGACAACTACTTTATGATCCAAAATGTCAGCGACTTGTTTGGCAACTAAACGCATAACTTTGGTTGGCACAACAAAGAGAACCGCATCCACACCATCTAGTGCTTCGTTCAAATCCTTATAGGCTTTAATCTTCTCGTCCAAGACAATATCT
>DIXV01000054.1:16801-19960 GCA_002436115.1 Streptococcus sp. UBA6071
CTGCTTCTTTTAAATCCTTATAGGCTTTAATCTTTTCGTCCAAGACAATATCTTTAAAATATTGGCAATTGGTGTGTTTCTGATTAATTTCATCAATCTGAGCGTCAAGATTTCCCCAAATACGTACCTCGTGACCATTGTCGTTGAGAACTTGAGATAAGGCGGTTCCCCAGGAACCTGGGCCTAAAACGGCAACTTTTTGTCTGGTCATAATTTTCTCCTGTAGTTAAGCTGACTATACTACCCTCAATTATACCATAAGCAGATATTTTTTGTCTTTGAAAATTCTAGACTATCTATATTTAAATGTGAATGGTAGACATAAGCCATTATTTACGCTAAAATAGGGTTACATTTAGCTTAAACCCAAGTCATGTCGCTTGGACTTTTTCTATTTTTAAGAGAAAAACTTTAGGAGGAAACTATGCTAATCAAAGCTATTATGCGCTATAAATGGTATACCTTGCTTTCTTTAATCATGGTAATTGCTGTAGTAGCCAGTAGCCTTTTACAACCGCGTTATCTTCGGGATGTTTTGAATGCTGTTATGGCAAGTGATCAGGATAAGATACATCAAGTGGGGGTCTGGCTCTTGCTTGTTGCGGGGATTGGTCTATTAGCTGGAACGCTTAACACTGTTCTGGCTGCCAAGATTGCCCAAGGAGTCTCTGCCGATATTCGGGAGGCAACCTTTAGAAAGATTCAAACCTTTTCATACGCTAATGTAGAAGACTTTAATGCAGGAAATTTGGTTGTTAGGATGACTAACGACGTTAACCAGATTCAAAATCTGGTCATGATGGTGTTTCAAGTGCTTTTACGGTTGCCGATTGTTTTTGTTGGTTCGTTTATTCTTGCTATTCAGACCCTACCAGAACTTTGGTGGGTGTTGGTTCTTATGATTGTCTTAATCGGAGCTGTTATGGTTGTCATCATGGCTGTGATGGGGCCGCGTTTTGAGATGTTTCAGACATTGATGGATAAGATTAACGGTATTGCGAAGGAAAATCTCCGTGGTGTTCGTGTGGTTAAGTCTTTTGTTCAAGAAAAAGCACAATATGCTAAGTTTAAAGAGACCTCAAACGAGCTTTCGGATCTTAATCTCTTTGTGGGCTATGGTTTTTCGGTTATGCAGCCTGTTTTGATGTTCATTGCTTTTATGGCGATCTTTACTTCGATCTATCTTGTTTCTGGAATGGTGGATACAAATCCTGAGGCGATTGGTAGCATAGCTTCCTTTATGACCTACATGGGGCAGATTATTTTTTCGATCATTATGGTAGGATTTATGGGGATGCAGGTCAGTCGTGCCTTCATCTCTATTCGCAGGATTAAAGAAGTCTTGGAAACAGAACCAGCCATGACGTTCGAAGAGGTTCCTGATGAGGAACTTACGGGAACCATCGTTTTTGAAGAGGTCAGCTTCTCTTATCCTAATGATGATGAAAGAACCCTGAAAAACATCTCTTTCCAAATCGAAGCTGGTCAGATGGTAGGGATTGTAGGAGCAACGGGTTCAGGGAAATCCACATTGGTGCAATTGATGCCACGTCTTTTTGATCCGCAAGAAGGAAGGGTATTAATCGGTGGCCGGGATATTAAAAAAGTCAGCCAAGGTAGTTTGTATCAGTCAATAGCCATTGTTCTGCAAAAGGCCATTCTCTTTTCAGGAACGATTGCAGACAATCTTCGCCAAGGTAGGTCAAATGCCGATCTCAATACAATGGAGCGTGCGTCTGCTATCGCCCAAGCGAAGGAATTTATTGATAGACTGGATAAGACTTATGAGAGTCAGGTAGAAGAGCGGGGGACTAATTTTTCTGGTGGGCAGAAACAACGCTTGAGTATTGCTCGTGGGGTAATTGGACAGCCGAAAATCTTAATTTTAGATGATTCGACCTCCGCCTTAGATGCAAAGTCTGAAAAGTTGGTTCAGGAGGCTTTAAATCATGAACTTAAGGGAACAACAACAGTAATAGTTGCCCAAAAAATTTCATCTGTGGTCAAGGCAGATAAGATTTTAGTCCTTGATAAGGGGGCTTTAATCGGTGAGGGGACACATGCTGAGCTTATTGAAAACAATGCCACCTATCGCGAGATTTATGAAACACAAAAAGGCAAGGAGGAAGAAGAATGAAAACAGCAAGTTTTTTCTGGTTTTACTTTAGACGGTATAAACTTTCGTTTACGATTATTTTCCTTGCAATTATAGCTGCCACTTATTTGCAGGTCTTAACACCGGTGCTTCTGGGAAATTCCTTAGCTGAGTTAGGGGCGGCGGCTCAACAGTATTATAGTGCTTTGTCAACGGGACAAACAGGGGTTATAATGGATTTATCAGCCTTCAATGGTGTGATGTTCAAGCTGTTTTTGGCCTATCTATTTACCGTTATAGCAAATCTGATTTATAGTCTCCTCTTCAGTCGAATAGTTGCCCATTCAACCAATCGCATGCGTAAGGGTCTTTTTGGGAAATTAGAGAGATTAACAGTGGCTTTCTTTGACAGCCATAAGGATGGGGATATTCTTTCTCGCTTTACGAGTGATCTTGATAATATTCAAAATTCCCTTAACCAGAGTTTGACACAGGTTGTGGTTAACATAGCTTTATACATTGGTCTGGTTTGGATGATGTTTGTGCAAGATGTGCGTCTTGCATGGATTACAATCGCTTCGACTCCAGTTGCCTTTATCTTTCTGATCTTTATTGTCCGCATGGCTCGTAAATACACTGATATTCAGCAAAAAGAAGTCAGTCGGTTGAATGCCTACATGGATGAGAAAATATCTGGTCAGAAAGTTGTCATTGTTCAGGGAGTACAAGATGAGGTTGTCACTGATTTTCTTGGCTATAATGAGCGTGTCCGTCAGGCGACCTTTAAAGGTCGTCTCTACGCAGGCCTACTTTTTCCAGTCATGAATGGGATGAGCCTCATCAATACAGCTATCGTTATTTTTGTTGGTTCAACGGTTGTCCTCGGAGACAAGTCTATGACGACTGCGGTAGCTTTGGGCTTGGTGGTAACTTTTGTGCAGTATTCTCAGCAATATTACCAGCCTATTATGCAAATTGCATCTAGCTGGGCTGAACTGCAACTTGCTTTTACGGGAGCAGCTCGTATTCAGGAAATGTTTGATGAGAAAGAAGAGGTTCGCCCC
>DIXV01000054.1:20150-21211 GCA_002436115.1 Streptococcus sp. UBA6071
AAGAAGAGGTTCGCCCCGAAAAGGCCCCTCAATTTACGGAACTTCAAGAAGGCGTGGAAATCAAGGCAGTTGACTTTGGTTACCTACCAGGACAAAAAGTCTTGTCCAATGTAAGTATTTCAGCTCCTAAAGGGAAGATGATTGCTGTTGTTGGCCCCACTGGATCTGGTAAAACCACTATCATGAATCTGATCAATCGATTCTATGATGTTGATAAGGGAAGCATCCTTTTTGATGGGCTTGATATTCGTCGTTACGATCTTGATAGTCTGCGAGAGAAAGTCGGGATTGTGCTACAGGACTCTGTCCTCTTTTCTGGAACCATTGCTGAGAACATTCGATTTGGAAGAGATGATGTCCCTCAAGAAATGATTGAAATTGCTGCACGTGCTACCCATATTCACGAGTTTATCATGCAACTTCCAGACGGGTATGACACCTATGTGACAGATGATGAGAACATCTTTTCAACTGGGCAAAAGCAGTTAATTTCTATCGCTAGAACCCTTTTAACAGACCCGCAGGTATTGATATTGGATGAGGCAACTTCAAACGTAGATACCGTAACGGAGAGTAAAATCCAGCTAGCCATGGAAGCTATTATTGCAGGACGCACCAGCTTTGTCATCGCCCATCGTCTCAAGACAATCCTTAATGCAGACGAGATTATCGTGTTAAAGGATGGGGAAGTTATTGAACAAGGCAACCATTTTGAACTTCTAAAGCAAAAAGGTTTCTATGCGGAGCTCTATCACAATCAGTTTGTGTTTGATTAGTCCAAACCATTGAGAAAGGTCTTTATCGCACCGCTTTGCAAAACAAGGTGTGAAGGCCATCTTAAAAGTAAAAAAGCAGGGAACTCCTCTCTAGTGGCTAGTGAAGCGGTAATGCCTCACTGACATTAAGGGGAGTTTTCATCTGTCTAAAAGTAAGAAGAAGGCTGATTAGACCTCAATTGTTAGGTAGAGTAAGAAGCCCTCCCTTTTCAGAGCATGACCCTTGCCCTCTAGTTTTTCGGTCATCTTTGACAACAACAAACTACTGGCATAACTCGTGATAGA
>DIXV01000051.1 GCA_002436115.1 Streptococcus sp. UBA6071
TCTTTTATTATGGTTTCGTGACCTTACCTTATAAGATTGGAGTCCTTCAAATTAATCATACTTAAGAGGTTATGTTATTACCGACCTCTTAATAGGAATGATAAGATGATTGTAAGCTTCAATAATATAGCATTTTAGATATCAATAGCTAGTTTTATCGCCTTTTCCTTTTAAGGAGTATAGCAAGAAAAAGTAAGATGAGCGATCCCACCAATTGCATCAAGACTAACCTATTATCTTCTCCAGCTTGTGGAAGAGCTTGATTGCTCTTTATTCCCACCGAAAGTGTCGTAATCTGAGTTTTATTGACAGTAGGGGTTAATATCTTGTCAACAGGAGATTGTTTGGTTTTTTCTGATGAACCATCTGAAAGACTTACTTCTGAAATCTTGCCTAAAGGTGCATTTACTATTGTACTCCTTTCTCCAATAGTTGAAGCATATTCATCATTATTAGATTTTCCTGTTTGACTTGAAATCTCTGAAGGTACATCCTTTGCTTCTTCGTTTACCCTTATAGCTGCTATATCAAAATAGAGATGATCATACAATTCCTGAGCGGCTATACCACCACCAACCCAGGCTGATGTTAGCGCTCCATTTTTGACATAAAGGATAGTTGGAACTCCAGGAATACCAACTGTTTCATAAAGAAATGTTCGTGCTTCCTCATCAAAATCATCCCCATCTGTATTGTAGTATTCTAACCTCTCATTGGTTAATTGGTTGAATTTTTTTAACTCTGGCGAAAATTGCCGACAATAATAACATGTTTCACGACCGATATAAATCGTGTGCTCCTGATTATCAGCTGTAAAAGCATTATAAAGTTCTTCAATAGTCACTTTAGGAAATGTGGTAACATTCTCCCGATAAGATTCTACACTGATTTCTTCAGGTGTTTCTTCAGAAATACTTTTTGTCGCGTTATCAACAACTTCTAGTTCACTTGCCGAATTGATTTCCTCTCCCTCACTTTTAACTATCTGAGTTACAACTTCAGTTGATACAGTCTCAGATTCAATAATGGTTGTCTCTACCTCAGAATTGGGAAGACTCTCAGAAGTAGATATCTGCTCTGCAGTAGTAATAGTGTTGGAAGTTACATCAGCTTCCACTCCATTAGCAAATACATAGCCCCCACTGAACGAAAGCAACACTACTGAACTAAATAATAATGATTTTACGACCTGTTTTCCCATAATCGCCACTCCTTTTAATTTTATAGGGCTAGTATAAATCAAAATTTTAAACCTATCTCCTAAAATCCTAAACAGTGCCTATTCATCTTAAATGGTAGAATGATTAAAAAAATCAGATTAGATGTGACCCTAATCTGATGATGAAATTGTATGTATATCTTATCGTTTTTCTTATTAATAGTTAATTGGCTTTATTTTTATAATTCTTCTCCAAAAAAACTGTAAAAATAAAGTTCTCTAACACATTTAAGGTCAAATGCATAACAGATAATTCTTCAAAAATTAATAAAACTCATACAGTGAGAAGAATCAGTGGAGAATATTTTAATTTTGTCCTATTTTCGAACTTATACTCCGGCAAAAAGTAGCTGTTACAGCTAATCAGTCTCCAGCTCCAACACTTAAAAGTATTTCTAAGCCATAACATAGAATAAAGGTGTTATATCATAGTGATACGACACCTTTTATTTTACCTTGTATTATCTTTACTCCAAAGGCGGCAAATACCCTAGCTTTTAAAAATTGGTTTTGTATGCATAATGAATACATCCTTATAATTTTATCTTGTGTCGCTACTACAGTTTAAGTATAGCATTTTCTAATATTATTGACGATTGAAATCCTAAACAGTCATTTTTAGACATTAGAGAAGATATTCAACGCATAAAAAAGACCAACAGTAATTGACTCTGTTAGTCCTTATATTTTTCAAATATCGCCCTTATTCATTTTTCTTTCTCTTCTTAAACAGTTCTTCTCTAACTTCTTGTTTCAGTAAGATAGAAAAAATATGAAGCATTATCAAAGCTGTCAAAAATAAGAGCTCAATTATTGTGGAACCTTTGTTGTCATAAGGATTTGAAACAAAGAAGAAAACTAAAAAATTACTTGTTGCAATAAAAACATCCCAAAATGTTATATGCTTAACTAATACCTTCACAAGTTTACTAAGGTGCATTGTATCCCCAAATACCTCCTATAAGAGCTCCTACTACTCCACATCCAGCCATAGCCAAGGGTCCTATCGGAGTACATAGCCTAACACCTCCAGCTGCTCCACTGATTCCACTAACTATAGTGTTCGTAGCTCTGCCACCTCCAGAAATCCTTAATAGATTATCATCGTTCATTGCCTTATATTCCATAATCTTATACCTCTATCTAAAATCTCTAACGTCTTGTATCTAAGGCAGCTCCAAAACTACCAGCTACAGAACCGTATAAACCTCCCACAAGAGCACATGGAGCAGATCCAATAAGTGTTGGGGAACAGATGGCTGCGCCTAGACTTGCTCCAGCACCTGCTCCTCCAACCATAGCATAAAGAAGGTTTTTAATTCCCCCCTCAACATTCTCAAGCATGTCACTATTCATAATATCAAATTGTTCCATTGATTTTGTGTTCATAACGACTACCTCCTTATAATTTTATTTTGTGTCGTGACTACAGTTTAAGTATAGCATTTTCTAATATTGTTGACGATTAAAATCCCAAACAGTAGATTTCACATCCTAAACAGTCATTATTTACCTCTAAGTATATATAAATAGTCGTTTTTATATAAAAAAAGCAAAAATAACCTTTTAAGATGTGAGGACTACCATTTAAGATTTTGAGATTTTTTACTAAATTGATTTGAGATAATAAACCTAGTAAAAATTGAAAGGAAATAACTGATGATACATTTTCGTAAAAGCTTTGTGCCTCAAATTGATGCCCGAGACTGTGGTGTTTCTGTACTGGCTTCTATCGCTAAATATTATGGTTCAAACTATTCTTTAGCTCATCTGAGAGAGTTAGCAAAAACAAATAAAGACGGAACTACAGCTCTTGGTATTGTCAAAGCTGCTAAAAAAATAGGATTTGAAACTCGTGCTATTCAAGCAGACATGTCGCTTTTTGAAATGAAAGATATTCCTTATCCTTTTATCGTTCATGTCAATAAAAATGGAAAGCTTCAACACTACTATGTCGTTTATAAAAACAAGGGAAGTCACCTCATCATCGGTGACCCTGATCCAACAGTTAAAATTACAAAACTATCAAAGGAAGAATTTGCATCTGATTGGACTGGGGTCGCTATCTTCCTGGCTCCTGAACCTAGCTACAAACCACATAAAGATAAGAAAAATGGACTCACCAGTTTTCTACCACTCATCTTTAAACAACGTAGTCTAATTGCTTATATCATTTTGGCAAGCTTATTAGTTACTCTCATTAATATAGCAGGATCCTACTATATTCAAGGCATATTAGATGAGTATATTCCCAATCAAATGAAATCAACATTAGGTATAATCTCTATAGGACTTGTCACCACTTACTTCCTACAACAATTGATGAGCTTTTCCCGTGACTATCTCTTGACAATTTTGAGTCAACGACTGAGCATTGATGTGATTTTATCCTACATCCGCCATATTTTTGAATTGCCTATGTCTTTCTTTGCAACCAGACGCACTGGTGAGATAATCTCACGTTTTACAGACGCTAACTCAATCATTGATGCTCTAGCATCAACTATACTCTCTCTCTTTTTAGATGTGTCAATCCTAACGATTGTTGGTATCACCCTTTTGGTACAAAATACTAATTTATTCTTGTTAAGTTTGATTGCCGTCCCCATTTATATCATCATCATTTTTGCTTTTATAAAACCTTTTGAAAAGATGAATAACGATGTTATGCAGGCCAACTCTATGCTTAGTTCTGCCATTATTGAAGACATCAATGGTATTGAGACTATCAAATCTCTTACAAGCGAAGAAACTCGCTACCAAAAGATCGACAGCGAGTTTGTAGATTATCTAGATAAATCTTTTATCTTGAATAAATTTTCTATTATCCAAACGTCCTTGAAGCAGGGGGCCCAGCTCATTCTGAATGTCTTTATCCTGTGGTTTGGGGCGCTACTCGTTATGGACAATAAGATTTCTGTTGGCCAACTCATCACTTTTAATACATTACTCTCCTACTTCACTAATCCATTAGAAAATATTATCAACCTACAAAGCAAACTACAATCTGCCAAAGTAGCAAATAATCGTCTTAATGAAGTGTACTTAGTGTCATCTGAATTCAAACAAAATCAAACCATTAGTGATATAAATATTTTAGGTGGTGATATTCAATTTAAAGATGTTTCCTACAAATATGGTTTTGGTCGAGATACTTTATCTGACATCAATATAAGCATCAAAAAGGGAGATAAGGTGAGTCTTGTTGGTATCAGCGGATCTGGTAAAACCACTCTAGCAAAAATGATTGTCAACTTCTTTAGTCCATACAAAGGAGAAATACGTCTAAATGGAAACGATATCAAAATAATTGATAAGAAGGTTCTTCGTCAGTACATCAATTACCTCCCGCAACAGGCCTATATTTTTAGTGGTTCTATCTTAGAAAATTTAACATTAGGGGCTAATCATATGACTTCTCAAGAAGACATCATTCATGCCTGTGAAATAGCTGAGATTCGATCAGAGATCGAACAAATGCCGCTAGGTTATCAAACAGAACTTTCTGATAGTGCAGGCCTCTCTGGTGGACAGAAACAGCGTATCGCCCTTGCTCGAGCTTTATTGACAAAATCACCAATACTTATTCTAGACGAGGCAACCAGTGGACTTGATGTCCTTACTGAGAAAAAAGTCATTGACAACTTAATGGCTATGACCGATAAAACGATTATCTTTGTTGCTCATCGCCTCAGCATTTCTAAACGAACCAATAATATAATCGTTATTGATCAAGGTAAAATGATTGAAACTGGTTCACATAGCGAGTTAATAGCAAAAGAAGGCTTTTATTATCAATTATTCAATAAATAGGGAGTAAACATGAATCCAAATCTCTTCAAAAGTGCAGAATTTTATCAAAGAAGATATCATAATTTTGCGACTGTCTTAATTATTCCGTTGACTCTATTGGTACTCTTCTTATTTTTATTTTCTTTTATAGGAACTAAAGAAGTTACCGTAACATCTATAGGTAAAATTACACCAACAGAAGTGATTGCAGTCGTGCAGTCAACTAGTGACAATACCATACTCACTAACAATTTAGTTGAAAATAAGCGTATTCAAAAGGATGATTTACTGATTCAGTATTCTGAAACTATGGAAACCTCTCAAAAAAATGCAATCGAGAGTCAACTCGCTACTTATCATCGCCAAAAAGATGGATTGGAAATACTAAAATCAAGCCTTCAACAAAATACAAATCTCTTCACTTCTGACGATGAGTTTGGCTATACCAACACTTTTAATCGTTTTATTAGCCAATCACAGGACATTGAGTTCAGTATTTCAAAGAATAATAACGAAGTCAATAACCAATCTACAATTGCTGAAAATACAATTTCGGAAATTGTTAATCAAATTACTGCATTGAACAATCAAATTAGTGCATATAATGACCTATACAATGCGATTGCTACAGATAGTTCATTGCCCGCCGATAATCCTCATCAAGCTACTTTTAATTCCTATAAAGAGCAATATCAGAAAAACCCAGACCAAAGCATCACTAACCAATACCTGTCACAAATCACTGCAAGCATTACAAATTTAGAAGCTTCTATTGCCAGTTTAGAAATTCAAAAAGCTGGAATAGGTAATGTTGCAACTTATGATACCAGTCTTCCTGCAAAAATTGAGACCTTACGGACAGAGTTTATTCAAGCAACTGATCAAGAATTAACAACTGTTCAAACACAGATAATAGAATTAGAGAATCAACTTACCCAAGCTAATACACTGCTTCAAAATACAACTATTACAGCCTCAGCAAATGGAATTTTACAAGTCAATAAAAATGTTGAGGGGCAAACTTTACTGGCTAAAGGAACTGAAATTGCTCAAATTTATCCCGATATTACTGAGAGTCAAGATGTACTAATCACCTATTATGTAGGATCAGACTATATTTCAAGTCTTAAAAAAGGTCAGATAACTCGTCTGACCTTAGAAAAAATAGGGAATCATTCAATGACCGTGATAGGTACAATCAATCACATTGACGCCTCATCAACGGAAACTGATCAAGGAAATCTTTTTAAAGTTACTGCAAAAGCTAATGTTTCTAAATCGGACAGTCGACTTCTTAAATACGGGCTTCAAGGTCGAGTAACCAGTATTATTGCGAAGAAAACGTTCTTCAGCTACTATATGGATAAAATCCTCAACAACTTGGAATGACGATTTAAGATTTACCTATATAATGGTTAAAATTTTCGCTATAACAATATCAAGCAAGGAGCTTTATACTATGAAAAATAAAAAAACTATTGATACTTTCACTGACCTTTCTTCTGAACAACTCAAGCAAATCAACGGTGGCGATTGGTGGTATGACATTAGGAAACTTATTGGGAATATCCGCCAACAGAGCAAGCCGGGTCCTCCTAACTTAGGATAGATTTTAAAACACCTCTTAGAGAGGAAGTATCTTCTCTAAGAGGTGTTTAGAACTTTCATCAAATTTTAATTTCTACGATTTGGCGAAATGAATAATTCTGGCTACTGGTATTGATAGCTACATTGGGGTATCTATTTACAATGGCCAATACATTATAAAGCCCTACACCCTTATTCTCTCCCTTCGAGCTCATACCAAAATCATAAATTTTGGAAATCTCTACCTTCTCTACTCTTGTTGAATTTTCAACAACAAAAATTTGTTTATTGGCTGAAGAAATATAAGCTAGGGTCATCTTAGGAATAGCAGCTTCAATACTAGCTTCAATGGCATTATCACATAAAATAGAGACAATTGTAATAAAATCAACTAGCTCCATTCCTTGCAAGGTTATTTCTTCTGGTATCTCAATAGAGAGAGACACACCATTTTCTTGCGCCTGGATAAACTTAGCTGCCAATAAGCTTTTCAAGGCATCATCTTGGATACATATCAACCTACCAACATCATATTTTTGATTTCTAAAGTGTTTATCAGAGTCCTTCAAAACTGTTTCATAAACACCTTCAACAAGTGAGATATCCTTTTGATCAATCCCTATTTTTAAGGTCGTTAAAAGATTTGCATAATCATGTCGGAACCCCCTAACTCCTTTATAAAGTTCCTCAATATGATGACTATAAGCTTCCATATCTCTTAATTGTAGCTCTTTTTGAAAACTTAATTTATCTTGTAGTTGCTCTCGTAAGTGTTTGTCTAAATGATTGATCGTTCCCATAAAAAGGATTAAATAAATAACCACTGTAGATTCACGATGAGGTAAAGTGTTGATGTGCCTTTCGTATTCTAAATAGGATAGGAACTGAATAATGGTATAATAAACAAACATACTCACATTGACAAAGATGAAAAGCTTTCTATCTCTATTATTGATGAACTCAGATTGTATCGGCTTAAAATCATATTGAAAGGATTTTAAAAACAATAAAGTTAGTATAGCCGATAAAAGGAAAACAACAGTCAGTCCAATAGAAACCTCATTTATTTTCTGGTTACTTGTATCAAGCATTGGTAAAAGGAAAAATGTCATTGATCGCTGGAATAAGTTCCATAAGGTTATTGGGAATAAGGCATAAAAAATCTTCAGAGTTGTAGGATAAGACTTTCCAACAATCCACGATACAATCAACATGTAACTTGGAAGTTCGAAATAAGAAGACAAATCGTCTGGAAAAACCACGAAGAATGTTGCATGCAGAAATCTTCCAGTAATTAATGCTAGATAAAACAAAAATGTCAGCTTTTTGCCACTAATTTTTGAAAAAAGAAACAAGGGTAAGTAAATATCTAATGCAAGTTCTAAAAGTTCTAAAAAAAGGATCATCTTCTCTCCTACTTATGCTTATGCAGTGTTGCGATTGCTTCTAAAATACCTTTCATTTTTGTTCGAGCTATTAAACAAGAAGCTCCATTATGAAAATAGAGGATTCGCTCCCCCTTATCAACTCTAGCAATATTCACAGGATTCACGACAAAGGAACGGTGACACCGATAGAGGCGCTTGTCTTGCTTAACAAATTCTGAGAGATTAGCCGTAAACTCAATTCTGTCTTTTTCCGTATACAGAATTACCCGATGAGGGTGTGGGGACGTCTCTATGTAGAGAATATCCTTGAAAGGGGTTTGCACTTGGGCATGTAGGGATTCGTAGACAAACGAATCCTCTAATTCCCTTCTTCCTTTGGAATCATAAACATATTGTAAGACAGATTCAATACGAGACCTAAAGGCAACTTCGGACAGAGATTTGTCAATATAATCAAGGGCTGATACCTGTAATTGAAAAGAAATCGGCATAAACTCTGAGTGAGTCGTTACAAAGACAATAACAGCGTAAGGGTCAATCTCTCGAATTTGCTTAGCAACGTCTAACCCTTTTTGCTCTTCCGCCTTGATTTCAATATCCAAAAAGAAGAGTTGATGCCCTCCTTTTTCAGTGATTGCTTCAATAAGTTGATCAGGTTTACCAAAGACATCAAAGAATTGATAGCTCATCTTGTGCTTCATGAGTAATTCTTGAATAATAGCTTCAATATGAGATTGTTGCAAAAAATCATCTTCTAAAACAAAAATATTCACCGACTCATTCTCCTTCTATTTCTGTCCAACGTTTAAGCAGTTGACTATATTTTCTTCGTGAAAAATAGATTGGTTTAATCCACTCGTCACGAAATACGATGTCTCTTGTTTGAGAATTGATGGCTTTGATTTTCCAAAGATTCACTAAGAAATGACGATGACACCTCAGTAACTCTTTGTCATATAAACGCTCTAATTCTGATAGGGTGGTGCGCACCTCATAGGAGCCTTTTTCGGTAACAAGAACAATCACATGAGGTTTGTTGCGATGAGTTGTCATATAATAAAGGTTTGAAAGTGGTATCTTGATGATATCGTGACCGGTTTTTAATAAGAGTTGAGTCATAATAAGCCTCCTTTTAGGTCAATTATAACAATTCACTGATTCTGTTTTTCAAAAAAATCTTAAATGGTATTTCCTAAGTCCTAAATGGTAAAACGTTTCTGGAAAATCCTACCTTCATTAGCTTATATCGGGTTAGGAAGTAAAGTCAAGCCCTTTTAGCTTAATGACCGTCTATTTTACCGAAAACGACCCTTTGACTAAAAAAGTCAACTTTTTTATCAATTTAATCAAATCATCATGAGAAAAGAATCTATCCATTTACCACTTATTTTATCATAAAATTCCGATATTAACATTGTCCCAAGATATTCAAAACCTACAGGCAGTCAAAAGTATCTCCCGCTGTTCAAAATGATAATGCAGCCACAAGATTATATCGACGACTAGGCGATTACCTTACTTTCTAGGGAGCTTACAAGCTGTTCCTATTTTCTCTTACTATTTAAAAATCACCCCAACTTCTTTTACCTGTCGTAAAGGAAATTGAGAGTGATTTTTTAGTGTATTGGGTGTTAAGCGCCCTTAAGTAGTAGCTACATAGCGTCTTAAACCACTAAAGCCGATATAGGAAAGCCAAGTCTGGCCATCTAACTGGAGAACACGATGGTAATTGACACTTTGTTCAACTTCATAGTCGGTGATAACAGGACTTTCATTTTAGGTTCTGCTCGTAGAGTTAGATGTAGAGGCATAGTCTCCACCCTTGAAGCCAAAGTATTCTTCTAAGCTTAAACCAGAATCGTAAACTTCTTTAGCTTCCTTGCCGATATAACGAATATGCCAAGCTTCTTCCATAAAGCCTGTTACGGCTTCTTTTCCTGGTTGGTAGCGTACAACAAACCCATAATTATGAGCATTATTTTTTAACCAGTTGCTAGCTGCGCTATCTTGCAAAAGATTCCCAGATTTATCCGTTAAATCATAAGCCAAACCAGTCTGGTGTTCGCTATGTCCTGCTCGTGCAGAATACCGGTCGGCTGAAGCTTGACCATCACGGTTAACATAGTTTTGGTATAAACTTGCCTGAGTACTGTAGCTTCTAAAGCCACTGTAGTTGTCACCAACATTATAACCTTGGGAAATCATATCGTTACGCAGGCGTACAAATGCTTCTTTGGCTACTGCATTTTCTCCTGGGTTATAATTGGATGATAAGGGATAGTTTTTGTTAACAACTAGAATGTCATCGTATTTACCTTGGATACTGTAGTAGGAACCATTGTGGGTCACTGCTTTCTGTTCACCAGCTTTTGGTTCATCTACTGTTGTCCGATCGACAGTGACACCTTTCATGGATCCATCTCTTTGAATATAGTAAAGATGGACATTGTATTCACCGTAGTTATTCTTATGGTCGCTGACTTTTACACTGACCTTGTAGGTGCCGTTAGATTGGAGCGTTGCATCATACCAGACCACATCATCTTGGCCGCCTTGTGTCGACCAGACAGGAACCTTGACGGTGTGAATACCTTGAGGGGCAGAGGCATTTGTAATGATGACATCAAAGCCTTGGGAGGTCTTGTTTTCGATGTTTATCGTTCCTGTCAGCTGATT
>DIXV01000061.1:0-2767 GCA_002436115.1 Streptococcus sp. UBA6071
GTGGTAGCGGAGGCAGTGGCAATACGACCAATGCTACTGCAACAAATGCTAGAGTTAGTGCAGCAAGCACAAGCCTTACAAGTGGTAAGGGGTCAACTAGCAGCAAAGTCCTTCCTAAAACAGGTGAAACAGCAAGTTATATCTCTATGATTGGTTTAGGCATTATTGGCCTTCTAGGTCTTGCCTTTGCAATAAACAAGAAAGCTTCCGCTCATAAGCGTTAATTGCTTGGCTTTGCTTTCTTAAAAGTATAAAAACACTTCATTTTATCCTTGAAGATAAAATGAAGTGTTTTTTTGTTGGTTAGTTTGATGTGTTAGAGCATCGGAGCGAAAACTTCAACGAGTCCTTTGATGATTTTATGATGGCTCTTGAATGTTAAGGTATCGTCGTAGATTTCTTGAGATACAGCGAGAGTTTCAAGAAAATCATGCTTAGAGGCCAGAAGACTCGGAGAATTATAGAGAAAAACGGCATTTTCATAGTGATGAACCAAACTACGGTAATCGAGATTGATGGTTCCGATGACACCATAGATGTCATCAACGATAAAGTTTTTGCTATGGATAAAGCCAGGAGTGTATTCAAAAATCCTCACACCAGCCTCTCGTAGCCTTTGATAGGCAGAACGATTGATAATCTGGATAATTGGTTTGTCTGCAATAAAAGGCATTAGAATGATGACTTCAACACCACGTAAGGCAGCGTTTTTCAAATCTTCGGTCAAGTCATAGTCAATAATCAGATAAGGTGTTGTAATATAAACGTAGTCCTTAGCTTGTTTAAGAAGATTGAGGTAGACCATCTTACCAACGTATCTTGGGTAAATTGGTTTAGGGCCAGAGCCGTAAGGGATATAAAGGGCTCCATCGCTTAGAACAGGTTGAGCATAGGATTCATAGTGCTGAAAATCAGAGACTTCCATAGCATTGATATCCCAGTTGAGAAGAAAAAGCTTGGTTAGTCCCTTAACAGCCTCTCCTTCCAGACGAATTCCGCCATCCTTCCAATGGCCGAAGCGCACGCGAAGATTGATGTATTCATCCGCTAGGTTGATGCCACCAGTGTAACCGATTTGACCATCAATAACGGTGATTTTTCGATGGCTACGGTTGTTATAAACAACAGAGACTTTGGGTGTCAATCGGTTAAATCGACTTGCCTTTATGCCGTATTTCCTAAGTTGGGCGTCATAATCATTGGGGAGCGTCAGCATACAGCCGATATCATCATACATGAAACGAACTTCAACACCTTGGGCAGCTTTTTCGATAAGAATAGCTAAGATACTATCCCACATCTGTCCGAGCTCGACAATATAATATTCCATAAAGATGAAATGCTGAGCACTTCGAAGATCTGAAAGCATTTGCTGCCACATTTCTTCGCCTAGACTAAAATACTGGGACTGACTTTGTCCGTAGGGTTGAGCTGTTGGGTCAGCCTTCATCAATCCATGCAGAAGGCCATATGTGGTTGGATCTTGATTTCTTAATTTCGCTAACGTAGGATGTTGCTCTGGCGTCAAGACAGACAGGAGTGCTTTTTTAGAAATCTTTTCATAATGAACACGTTCCTTCTTTTCGATATGTCGATCAAAAAACATGACATAAAAGAGGGTACCAACACCGGGTAGGGAAAAAATGATAACCAGCCAGGTCACCTTGTTTTCTGGTGCGGTATTTCTATTGATAATGGATAGGACGGATCCAAAATAAATGACTCCAAAAAGAACCCAGAGAAAAGGCGCTTTATCTGCTAAAAAAGCAAAGAAAAGAATGAGGGCTAGAATTTCAATTAAAATAGCAAGGGCACAGAAAAGGTAAAAACCGAATCTAGAAAGGAACTTGTTAATTGTTTTCATAAGAAGAGTATAGCAGATATTAGTAAATTTTAAAAGGTTTTACCGAATAAATAGGTAGGGAGGGCGTAATGGACAAGAAAAAGATAGTAGAAGAATATAGGTCCAAGACATGGCATACCTTTAGAGAAATTGAAAGGTATGTCGCATGCTTACGACTTGCTAAGGGCAGAGAACATTGCACAGTTAATGACACTGACCAAACTTTTTGATATACTAGGAGTAGTTTTATCAAGGAGATTTATCATGAACGAATATAGCCGAAGTGAAAGGCGTCGTAGCCAGAAGAAGCAGGCAGTGAAACAAAAACCGACAAATAAGCGAAACCGTCCAATAGCAAGTTCGGCAACCTCTACGTTAAAAGAGAGACCTACTCGGATTAAAGCTCCCTTACTAGGCCTCTTGCTAGTAAGTGCCTTTCTTAGCTTTTTTAGTGTAGCCAACCCTCTTTTGACCGACTTTGCAGATAGCATTCAGTCACAGTACCTTTATGCAGGACAAGCATTCTTATCAGGTCAAATTCCCTATACTGATTTTTATGCGAGTAGTGGTTTGATTTATTACTTCATCGGAGCGCTAGGGAATCTCTTTAATAGTACCCTGCTTTTAATTTTGCTCCAATGGATAGCCTTCTACTTTTCTGGAATGACCTTCTACAAGATTACTGTTTATCTTTCTGGGCAAAAATTAGTGGGGAAACAGCTACTCTGGGCATTTTATCTCTTGTTAGGTGTTTTAGGGTTTGGCGGTCTTTATGCTGTACTCTTTGCCTTACCATTCCTGTTAAATGGACTTTGGTTTTTGTTGCGTTATTTCTCCAAGCATACAAGAGATGAAGGGTTTATCCAGTATGGTATTAATGCTGGTCTCGTTTTTCTGATTGATCCTAAAAGTGTTTTGCTCTGG
>DIXV01000061.1:2829-6174 GCA_002436115.1 Streptococcus sp. UBA6071
ACTCTGTACTCTTTGCCTTGCCATTTGTGTTAAATGGACTTTGGTTTTTGTTACGCTATTTCTCCAAGCATACAAGAGATGAAGGGTTTATCCAGTATGGTATTAATGCTGGTCTCGTTTTTCTGATTGATCCTAAAAGTGTTTTGCTCTGGTTTGTCGCAAGCTTGGTGCTTTTGGTTTATAATATCAGGAGCCGGTATAAGTTACGTGGTTTTTATCAGATGCTGTCGACCCTCTTTGGGTTTAGCCTAGTTGTCTATAGTATTGGTTACTACACTATACTCAATAAAAACTTTGGAGCGGCTATCACCCAGACATTTTCCCACCAGATAGGCAAGATAACACTTGCTCAATTCAGTGGTTTCCAAGATGTTCTTCCTCTCCTTCTTTTCTTGCTTGGAACAGGTTTAATAACGAGCCTGATCTATGGTGTTCTCACAATTAAGAGGGGAGGAGATCGAGATTTCAAGGTCCTTCTCTATCTCTTGTTTGTCGTGCATCTTGTTGACGCTCTTTTTGCCTCTCACTTTTTGGCTTCAAACCTCATTATTCTAGTGCCTTTTGGTCTCCTTCTCACAGGAGCTTACATGGGGAATCTTTCAGAGTCTAAAAAAGGTTCAGGTATTACAAGTCAAACGAGCTACCTGAAACTCAATGCTTTTTTACCCCTCTTAGCGGTGCTTTATTTGCTTGTTTATCCCATGTGGCGCTTTTTCTCAACCGATACGCTTAGGGCAGATCGAAATACAGCTGCGGCCTATATCAAAGAGAACTCTTCTGCGGAAAGTCTGATGTACGCATGGGATGATAATGCTCTTGTTTATTTAAAAAGTCAACGTTGGGCAGCTGCTAAATCAATTACACCAGATGTTTATTTAGATAATAGCATTAATCAGGATAATCTTATCTTGTCTATAAAGGGTGGGAAGGCCCAATTTATTCTGGTAAGAAAGTCAGAAGAGTTACCAGAGACAATCAGTCAATATGTATCAGAGAACTATCAAGTAGTTGATGTCAATGTGACGGATGTCACTCTTTATCAACTAAAATAGAATACCTATATCTTGTGGTCAAAAGTTAAAATTTACTTTTTTTACACAAGATATTGATTTTTTTTAGAATGCGTGCTAAAATGGTGACATATGATGTTAATGAAAGCAGGAAATATCCATGTCTCAAACCACAGAACTTTATGTTATTAAGCGTGATGGCCGTCGGGTTAATTTTGACTCGGCTAAAATTCATCAGGCACTCGTCAAAGCTGCTTTGTCGGTCATAGAGATGTCGCCCCTTGTTGAACGACAGCTGGAAGATGTGACTGATCAGGTTGTCATGGAGATTTTTAACCGCTTTAATAAAGATATTAAGATTTATGAAATTCAAGCTATCGTGGAGCATGAACTTTTAGAAAGCAAGGTTTATGCATTAGCAGATGCCTATATCACTTATCGCAAACAAAGGGATTTTGAGCGCGCTCAAGCAACAGATATTAATTTTTCGATCACAAAATTGATTCAAAAAGATCAAACAGTTGTCAATGAGAACGCTAACAAGGACAGCGAAGTCTTTAACACCCAAAGAGATTTGACGGCAGGTATTGTTGGCAAGTCTATAGGATTAAAGATGTTGCCTGCACATGTCTCTAATGCTCATCAAAAAGGCGATATCCATTACCACGACTTGGATTATAGTCCCTATACCCCGATGACTAATTGTTGCCTTATTGATTTTAAAGGCATGTTAAGAGATGGGTTTAAGATTGGGAATGCAGATGTTGAGTCTCCAAAATCCATTCAGACAGCAACTGCTCAAATTTCACAAATCATTGCCAACGTTGCCTCCAGCCAATACGGGGGCTGTTCCGCAGACCGAATTGATGAAATTTTAGCCCCTTATGCAGAGAAAAACTTCCAGAAACACCTCAAAGAGGCAGAAAACTGGGTTCAAGAAGGTAAGCAAGAGGACTATGCTCGTCAGAAGACCATCAAAGACATTTATGATGCCATGCAGTCCTTGGAATATGAGATTAACACCCTCTTTACCTCGAATGGTCAGACTCCCTTCACTTCCTTAGGTTTTGGTCTGGGAGAGTCTTGGTTGGCTAGGGAAATCCAAAAGGCTATTCTTGAGATACGAATCAAGGGACTAGGTGCTGAACATCGGACAGCTATTTTCCCTAAGTTAATTTTTACACTAAAGCGGGGGCTTAACTTAGAAGAGACATCCCCTAATTATGACATCAAACAATTGGCTCTCCAATGTGCGACAAAACGAATGTATCCAGATATCCTTAGTTATGACAAAATTATTGGCTTAACGGGTTCCTTTAAGGTTCCTATGGGTTGTCGGAGCTTTTTGCAAGGCTGGAAAAATGAAGAAGGAAAAGATGTCAGCTCGGGTCGTATGAATCTGGGAGTTGTCACTCTCAACTTGCCTAGAATTGCGATGGAATCTGGTGGTAATCAGGATAAGTTCTGGCAGCTTTTTGCGGAACGAATGGAGATTCTTCATGATGCCTTAGTGTATCGAATCGAGAGGGTCAAGGAGGCGACGCCTTCTAATGCACCGATACTCTATCAATATGGAGCCTTCGGCAATCGCTTAGAGAAGACGGCAAGTGTAGATGAACTCTTTAAAGATCGACGAGCAACGATTTCCTTAGGGTATATTGGCTTGTATGAAGTAGCGACTGTTTTCTATGGGGGTGACTGGGAAGGAAATCCAGAAGCTAAGGCGCTCACTCTAACAATTATCTCCAAAATGAAGGAGCTGGCAGAAGAATGGTCAAACCGATACGGGTATCATTTTTCAGTCTATTCAACCCCGTCTGAGAGTCTGACCGATCGGTTTTGCCGTTTGGACATGGATAAATTTGGAAGTGTCAAAGACATCACAGATAAGGGCTACTACACAAACTCCTACCACTATGATGTGCGTAAAAACCCAACTCCTTTTGAAAAACTAGATTTTGAAAAAGATTATCCTGCTGCAGGGGCTTCAGGAGGTTTCATTCACTATTGTGAGTATCCAGTTCTCCAGCAAAATCCTAAGGCTCTTGAAGCGGTTTGGGATTATGCCTACGATCGTGTAGGCTATCTGGGGACAAATACCCCTATCGACCGTTGCTACCAATGTAGTTTTGAAGGAGACTTTGCACCAACCTCTCGAGGATTTACCTGTCCTAACTGTAAGAACCATGACCCTAAGACCGTTGATGTGGTTAAGCGAACCTGTGGCTACTTGGGGAACCCTCAAGCTAGACCCATGGTTCGTGGACGCCATAAAGAAATTTCAGCTCGGGTCAAGCATATGAACGGTTCAACAGTCAAGGAACCAGGCTATTAA
>DIXV01000083.1:0-9085 GCA_002436115.1 Streptococcus sp. UBA6071
AGTCCGCATCTCTCACAGTTTTCTTTGAAAACCGCCTCCTTAGACCCTTGTAGTCATGCCTATAGCTTGACAAAAATGGTTGTTCCTCTAGAATCGTTATATATAGAAGAAAGAGTGGAGATAAAACGCCTATTTTGAAGAAATCCTCTTTGTTCTCCCACTTCTGAAGAATTAACCAGATGTGTAAAAGCCTATGAAATAAGCAAAAGAGATTGTAAGCAACTCCTGCATCAAACGGGGATTAAATACACTAAAAGAGGCGGGACTTTTGCCCCAGCCTCTCCTGTTTAGTTTGAGGTTGTCCTTGCATTTGCGATTGCCGCTGTCACGAAAGCTGTGTATAGCTCTTCTGGACGATTCGGACGACTTGACAATTCTGGATGGTATTGACAAGCAACGAAAAATTTATTTTCTGGTAATTCAACAATTTCTACCAAACGATTATCTGGCGAAACACCTGAGAAAACAAATCCTGATGCTTCAAAAGCTTCACGATAGGCATTGTTAAACTCATAGCGATGGCGATGACGACGCTGTACAACTTCTTGGTTGTTATAAGCTCCAGCTGCTTTAGAGTCTTTCTTTAATTTGGCAGGATAAAGTCCTAAGCGTAAAGTGCCTCCCATGTCTTCCACATCCACTTGGTCTCGCATAAGATCAATCACTGGGTGTTCCGTTTTAGGGTCTAGCTCTGAAGAATTGGCATTTTCCAAATGAAGGACATGACGGGCGTACTCCACACAAGTTAATTGCATTCCCAAACAAATCCCTAGCATAGGAACATCTTTTTCTCGGGCATACTTGATGGCTTGGATTTTCCCTTCTGTCCCACGATGGCCAAACCCACCGGGCACAATAATACCATCTGCACCGCCTAGAAGTTCTCCTACGTTATCAGCTGTCACATCGTTCGCATTAACCCAGTTTAGGTTCAGCGCAGCATCATTGGTGTAACCTGAATGCTTAAGTGCTTCCACAACAGATAGATAAGCATCAGGCAATTCAACGTATTTTCCGACTAAAGAAATGTTGACCGTCTTTTTAAGATTGATTACCCGATCTACCATTGCTGACCACTCTGTCATATCCGCCTCAGGCAGATCCAGTTTCAGGTGATCACAGACAATTTGATCCATCCGTTGTTCCTGCATATTAAGCGGAATTTGATAAAGGTGCTCAACATCTAAAGATTCGATGACTGCTTCTGGTGCGACATCACAGAATTGGGCTAACTTATTTTTGATGGACTGACCAGCTGGTTGTTCTGTCCTAATGACCAACATATTGGGTTGAATCCCCAGACCACGTAATTCTTTAACGGAGTGTTGCGTTGGCTTAGTCTTAATTTCGCCTGCAGCTTTTAAGTATGGAAGAAGGGTTGTGTGGATGTACATAACATTATCGGAACCTACATCTGCCTTCATCTGACGAAGCGCTTCAAGAAAAGGGAGACTCTCGATATCTCCAACAGTCCCACCTACTTCGGTGATGATTACATCTGAGTCCGTCGTTGTTGCAGCACGTTTAATCTTTTCCTTCAAAGCATCTGTAATATGAGGAATGACTTGAACAGTTGCTCCCAAGTATTCACCACGGCGTTCCTTTTTGAGAACCTCGCTGTAAATTTTCCCTGTCGTCACATTTGAATATTTGTTGAGGTTGATATCAATAAAACGCTCATAATGGCCTAGGTCAAGGTCTGTCTCTGCACCATCATCAGTCACATAAACTTCGCCATGTTGGTAAGGACTCATGGTTCCTGGGTCAATATTGATATAAGGATCAAATTTCTGAATGGTCACCTTGAGGCCTCTATTTTTTAGCAAGCGACCCAGACTCGCCGCTACAATTCCCTTTCCAATCGAAGAGACAACTCCACCTGTTACGAAAATATACTTTGTCATACCTGCTCCTTTTTAGTGTCTGGGCTTATTAAAAACAAAAATAGCTCCCTCTAAGGGGAGCTTTTTCGACCTCATTAAGAAGTGCCCGAGAATATAATAACGTATTTTAAGGCTGATGTCAATTAGATTATTCATCACTTTCGATGTCGTCGTCAGAAAAGTCATCATCTTCTTCTGAGAGCTCGACGTCTTCATCAATCTCATCGTCAGAAATAATTTCGTTCAACTCAGCATCGTAAGATTCTACTTCATCTTTTTCATCATCTGGGTTCTCATCATCATACTCACTTGGACCATGGTTAAGCAAGTCCCCATCTTCTGGATCGTCATCGCTATAATCAATGGCGTTTTCATCGCCATTCATAAAGGCATTTACCCGTTTTTTCTTACGTTTTGGTGTTCCGTCATCGTCGTCTTCTTCTAACGTAACCATTTCTTCATCAATTTCATCAACGGCATACCAAGACCGCAAGCCCCATTTGTTCTCTCCTAGGGGAATGAAGGATCCGTCCACATTTAAATCTGTGTAAAAATTCGGCAAGGCATCACGAATTTCACTATTTGAACGTCCCAAATAATTTTGGATCGCATCAACTAAATCATTGAAATACATTTCATTATGATGGCCACGCGCTTCTAAAATGGCTCGTGCCATCTCGATCATTGATAATTCTGACTTATCTTGCCCAGCGAATATTTCAAATTCCATCTTTTGCTCCTTTTAGTCTCTTCCTGTTTGTTCTACGTTACCTTAACCATTGTCAAAGGCTTTCTTGCATAAAGTACAAGGAAGCCTGCTGGCAATTCAACAGACTTCATTATATCATTGCAATCTTATTTGACACTTGCTGTGCTAGTAATCAATTCAACTGCTTTTTTAACAGCAATATCATGTTTGAGCATGTCTTCAGAAAGCAATGTCCGAACTTGCTCTATAGGCATGTTGTATTCTGTTGCCAGTGTTTGGATTTCTTTTTCGACATCCTCACTACTTGCTTCAAAACCTTCCGCTTTAGCGACAGCTTCGACAACAAGATTTGTTTTCACGCGCTTGTCTGCATCCGCTTCATGCTGAGCTCGTAAATCTGCTTCCGTTGTATTGGTGATTTGGTAATACATCTCCGCAGAAATCCCTTGACGTTGCATGTTCCCCAAAAAGTCATTCATGGCACGTTGAACTTCTTCTTGAACCATTTCACTTGGTAGATCAATGATCTCTGCATTTGCAACAGCAGCTTCAATAGCGGCAGCTTCTACTTCGTCTTTAAATGCTGTTTCCTTGCTTGTTTCAAGTTCCTTACGGTATTTAAGGCGCAAAGCTTCAAGCGTTTCAACTTCTTCATCTAAATCCTTGGCTAACTCATCATCAAGTTCTGGAACTTCTTTGACTTTCACTTCATGGATTGTCGTTACAAAAGCAGCGGCTTTTCCTGCCAATTCTTCAGCTTGATAGTTTTCTGGGAAAGTCACTTCAACAGTGATTGTTTCTCCCGCTGAATGCCCTACTAACTGTTCTTCAAAGCCTGGGATAAACTGACCTGACCCAAGTTCTAGTGAGTAGTTATCGCCTTTTCCGCCTTCAAATTCTTCACCGTCAACTGATCCTGAAAAATCAATCACAACAGTATCTCCATTTTCAGCAGGAGCTTCCTTAACGACTAATTCCGCCAAACCATTGCGCTCAGTCTCTAGCTTAGCCTCTACTTCTTCTTCTGATACTTCTTTAGAAGCTTCTACAGTAACGTCAAGGTCTTTATAGGCACCTAATTTAACGTCTGGTTTAGTGACAACTTCTGCTGTGATAATCCAGTCTTGACCCTTTTCCATTGCTGTTACATCAATCTTAGGCTGTGCCACAACATCAAGACCTGCTTCTTTAACAGCAGACTCATAGCTTGCTGGCAGGAGATTGTTCAAGGTGTCTTGATAAAGTGCTTCTTCCCCAAATTTTTGATTAAACACTGGACGTGGCAAATGCCCCTTACGAAAACCTGGCACAGAAATATCTTTTTTAACCTTGTTAAATACTTTGGTCAATTCTGGTTGGATAGTAGCCTGTGTAATAGTAAAGGTCAACACACCGCGATTTGTTTCTTTTGATTCGAATGATACAGACATTATGTCTCTCCTTAAGATTTTATTGTCATACCTTACCATTCTACCATAAGCGACTGATTTTTCAAAGGGTTTTGTTGGGTTTTACTAAAAATAAAAGCGGTAAAGCTTTCGTTTCCTCTCAAAGGCACTTAAAATTTTCGGATTGGGTCCTTTTCATAACTCGCACGTGCCCCCCCTATCAACTTTGGACGGCTGGCTAAAGCGGTTATATGGGCTTTTCCTATCTCAGACTGAAGGGGGCGAAGGGGAACTTGAACGTGTTTGATGTGCATGCCAATGGAGGTGTCTCCGATATCAAGACCAGCTTGGGCTTGGATAAATTCCACCTCAACAGGGTCATCCATATAAGAAAGGGCTGCAAGTTGGCCACTTCCTCCTGCATGACGGTTTGGAATAACATTGACGATTGTTAACTCTTTTTTCTCAGCCAATTCACGTTCCACCAGCAGGGAGCGATTGATATGTTCACAGCCCTGAACGGCCAGATAAATCCCTTTTGCTGTTAAAACATCTAAAATCGGCTTCACTATCATTTGAGCGACCTTCAGATTGGGAGCCTGTCCGATGACTTCTCCAATCACCTCACTGCTAGACAAACCAAGAACAAAAATTTGTCCTTTTTTAATAGCACTGCGTTCAAGAATATCTAAGAGGACGTCTTTGGTCTCTTTTTGCAGTTGTTCGAAATCCATCATTATTTCCACCTCTCTAAGCCTTTAAAGCCTTGAAAAACGAGATAGCCAAGGAGCATCCCCAGAAAATTTTGGCTTATATTCCCAGCTATCCCTCCAATAGCAGCCCCAAGGCCTTGTCCCAAGAGGATAGACCCCAAAAAGTACCAGGCAACCATTACAACACTTCCCAACGCAAGCCCCAAAAAACGTTTACTGCCTGTGTAGCCCGCAAAATACCCTTGCGCACCATGGGCAATTAAGCTATGGATCATCCACTGGGGGTAACCGGCAAAAAGGTCAATTAAAAAACCGGATAAGGCCCCAACAATAGCCCCTTGACGGCTACCAAGATAGAAGGCTGTAAAATAAATCCCTGCATCCAAAAGTGTAAGAAAACCCGTTGGCGAAGGCACCATAATAAGGCGTCCCAAAACAACTGTCAAGGCTGTTAAAATAGAGGATAGGGCGATTTCCTTCGTTTTAGTCTTTTTCATAATGTTGTCTCACTCCGTATTCATTAGATTGTTCAATTGCTTGATAAACAAAGTTTTTCGCTTGACTGACCGCCTCAAAAACGCTCTGCCCTTTCGCTAGGTAACTGGCAATACTTGAAGCAAATGTGCAACCTGCCCCAGTATTATTACTATCCAAAACAGGAGACTCCAGAACCTGATAGTCTTTCCCATCATAGTAGAGATCTAGAGCCGTTTTTTGACTCAGGCGATTCCCTCCCTTAATGACGACATGCTTTGCCCCTAGCTTATAAAGTCTGTTCGCTGCCTCTTTCATATCGTCAAGACTTTTAATGTCTGTTTGAGTTAATAGCTGAGCCTCAACGAGATTGGGTGTGATAATAGTTGCGTAAGGGAAGAATTTGATGAGTTCTTCTCGCAAATCACTGACTTCCAAATCATGGCTTTCCTTACAAACCAGAACCGGATCTAAGATAATTGGAAGACCTGCATGCCTCTTTACAAACGCCAGTGCCTGCTCGGCTATTGCTACATTGGGCAATAAACCTAACTTAATCGCCGAAAACGGCACGGATCCAAGACTATTCAGTTGTTTAGCAAAGACTCCCTTATCAATAGGAATAACTTCAAAACCCGCTTCTGTCATGGCCGTCAGACAGGTAACTGCCACAAAGCCGTGGAGTTTATTGACCGTGTAAGTGGTCAAATCAGCAGATAAACCACCCCCACTAAAAATATCATTTCCTGAAATGGCCAAAATATACTTAGTCTTCATAGATAATCTCCTTTAAATAAAGCCCATTGGGGCCTGCGGTAGGTCCAGCTAAATCTCTTTTCTTTTCCAGTAAAATGCGGTCGATTTGTTCAATTGGCATCCGTCCATTTCCAATTTTCAACAGAGTTCCGACCATATTTCTAACTTGCTTATAGAGAAAGCCGTTCCCCGAAAAGGTGAAGACTAGGTTCTGGCGTCCCTCATCCCAAACCACACTTGCCTCACTGATGGTCCGTACCTTATCTTCAACTGATGTTCCAGAAGCCGTAAACCCTGTAAAATCATGAGTGCCCACTAATTTTTTAATGGCCGATTGCATCATATGCAAATCTAAATGGTGAGAAAAGTGGGTCGCATAATGCCGCATCATCGGATTTTTTGGCCGACCATTGTCAACTAAAAATACATAGGTTTTTCTGTGAGGCGCATAGCGAGCATGAAAGTCATCCGAAACCTCTCTCACAGCAATCACCGCTATGTCTTCAGCCGACTGGGTGTCTAGTGCGAAACGAAGTTTTTCACAATCCCTCTTATCAGGCAAATCAAAGTGAATCACTTGACCAAGAGCGTGGACACCACTATCTGTCCGACCAGCACCGTGAACGTTCACCAAGTGCCCTCTATTAAGTTTGGTTAAGGTTGTCTCAAGTTCTTCCTGAACGGTACGCTGATTGGGTTGACGCTGAAAGCCAGAAAAAAGGCGTCCGTCATAAGAAATCACTGCTTTATATCGTGTCATACTGTTATTTTAGCTTTTTTCATTAAGATGTCAAGCAAGTGATTGCGCAACTGTACGGGGACAGATTGTCTGCTAGTTATAATAGTTAACATGTTTCTCCTAGAAATCTTTCTGAACCTTACAATTAGGAACATGACTCTTTTTCCAACCGTTGAGATTCTTGACTAAAGAAAAGCAAACCTGTTTTTTCACATCAACAGATCTGCTTTTGAAGTTTTATGTTTGGCGTGGTAGTTTACTCACTATCCAAAGCATTCTTTATGGATTCAAAGAACCCTTTTTTCTTAGTGGGGTGAACCTGCTCGCCCGAAGCAGCCGCAAAGGCTTGAAGCGCCTCCCTTTGCTTATCGTTTAATTTGGTCGGGGTCACAATGGTGACGGTGACATATTGGTCGCCTTGTCCATTTCCACGTAACTGTGGCGCTCCCTTCCCTCGCAGTCGGAATCGTTTCCCTGTCTGAGTACCTGCTGGAATAGCCATTTCGACATCACCATGAACTGTAGGAATATCTACAGTATCTCCTAAAGTCGCTTGGACAAAACTAATCGCAAGGTTGTAATAAATGGTTGTCCCCTTACGATCAAACTTATCACTGGCTTGAACGTTGACCACGACATAGAGATCCCCATAAGGGCCGCCATTAAAACCAGCTTCTCCTTGTCCAGCTAAACGGATTTGCTGACCAGTTTCAATCCCTGCTGGAATCTTAACCTTAACAGAGTGAGCCTGTTTTTCATGTCCGCTACCGCGACAGGTCTGGCAAGGATCTTTAATCTCTTTACCTTGACCACGACAGACGTCACAGGTTACTTGGCGTCGCATTACTCCTAAAGGTGTCTGCGTATCCACATTGATAACACCTGCTCCATGGCAACGGCTACAGGTAACTGGACTCGTTCCAGGTTTAGCCCCCGAACCTTTACAGGTGTGACAGCTAGCATCACGATTGTACCTTACTTCTTTTTCGACACCAAAGATGGCTTCCTCAAACTTGAGATTAACACGGTATTGAAGGTCTTCACCTTGACGCGGCGCATTAGGGTTGCGCTGAGCGCCTCCACCAAAGAAACTAGAGAAAATATCTTCAAAACCACCGAAACCTGAACCATCAAAACCACCTGTTCCGCCCCCAAAGCCACCATTGGCTCCAGCAGCTCCATATTGATCGTAGCTAGCCCGCTTTTGCTCATCGCTCAAGGTTTCATAGGCTTCCTGAACCTCTTTATATTTCGCTTCCGCCCCAGCTTCCTTGTTAATATCAGGGTGATATTTTTTGGATAGCTTCCGATAGGCTTTTTTAATTTCGTCTTGAGAGGCACTTTTTGAGACACCCAGACGTTCATAAAATTCTGTATTGTTCATATAAGATACAAAGGGCGTTAAATGGATGCAGCCAAAATAGGAGTTTTGACAAAGGACGCAATCGTCCTAGGAAAAACTATCTTTTTGGCACAGTCCTTAGCCCGTGTTCAGTTACGAACACTTCCTTTCATTAGAGTGTAATAGTTTGGACTGAACTGGCTTCACAGCGAGTTCAATTCCCTTCAGCGTAGGCATATTCAGTTCCGTTCACAGGCTAAATGAGAATAATTGATTCAAACACCTGCGTTCGGATAGACGAACTTGTATTCCTTTCTTTAAGATGTAGAAGGATAGTAGAAAGTAGCTGTGTTCGGTTACGAACACTTCTTTTCTGTAAAATTAGAAGGGTATTTACCTAAAAACAGAGGCTGGTTTGCAACCTCTGCTCAATTATTTTACAGGTAATTTCGCAACCACTCTGGCATACTGGAATCATCAATTGACCAAGAATCTACTTCTTTCTCATCTTTTTTTCGGACATTTTCATTTCCATCAAAGAATTTTACAGAAGAGCATTTATATTTAAGGATTCGGTCTCCTTCCAATCTATATTCATTCCAATATTCACTACCTTTTGAATAGCCGTCCCACGAATTAGTTACATAAATCGTTGACATAATAGCCTCCTAAATTTCTTTAATCACCCTTTTATTACTACTTATTTTTCTGTAAATTCGCCATCAACAACGTCATCTCCAGCCTTATCAGATGAGGCATCTCCAGTTGTTTCACTTGATTCCGCTTGAGCTTGTTGAGCCGCAGCAGCTTGTTCATAAAGTTTCACCGCCAAGGCTTGTGCTTTTTCATTGAGCGCCTCTAATTTGGCTTTCATGTCATCAATGTTGTTAGCCTCTTGTGCTTTTTTCAATTCATCAAGAGCTGCTTGTGCTTCATCACGCTCTGTATCAAAACCTTTGTCTTCTGTTTCTTTGAGTGTTTTTTCAGTAGCAAAAATCGCTTGATCCACTTCATTTCTAAGGTCTACTTCTTCTTTACGTTTAGCATCGGCATCAGCATTCGCTTCAGCATCTTTCATCAT
>DIXV01000083.1:9112-9565 GCA_002436115.1 Streptococcus sp. UBA6071
ATTCATCAAGAGCTGCTTGTGCTTCGTCACGCTCTGTATCAAAACCTTTGTCTTCTGTTTCTTTGAGTGTTTTTTCAGTGGCAAAAATCGCTTGATCCACTTCATTTCTAAGGTCTACTTCTTCTTTACGTTTAGCATCGGCATCAGCATTCGCTTCAGCATCTTTCATCATGCGATCAATCTCTTCTTCGCTAAGGCCATCATTAGACTTGATAACGATATGTTGCTCTTTTTGTGTTCCTAAATCTTTAGCTTTAACTGATACGATACCATTTTTGTCAATGTCAAACGTAACTTCAATTTGCGGAACATTCCGAGGAGCCGCAGGGATGTCGGTCAATTGGAAACGTCCAAGTGTTTTGTTATCTGCTGCCATTGGACGCTCTCCCTGAAGCACATGAATATCCACTGCAGGTTGGTTGTCTGCTGCTGTTGAGAAGACTTGTGATTTTG
>DIXV01000083.1:9789-10049 GCA_002436115.1 Streptococcus sp. UBA6071
GTTGAGAAGACCTGTGATTTTGATGTTGGAATCGTTGTGTTACGGTCGATAAGTTTAGTGAAAACACCACCCATCGTCTCAATACCAAGTGATAATGGTGTCACGTCAAGAAGGACAACATCCTTAACATCACCAGTGATAACACCTGCTTGAATAGCTGCACCCATAGCCACTACTTCGTCAGGGTTCACTGATTTATTTGGTTCTTTACCTGTCTCAACCTTAACAGCTTCAACAACGGCTGGAATCCGTGTTGAACC
>DIXV01000083.1:10248-10517 GCA_002436115.1 Streptococcus sp. UBA6071
CCAACCAAAATCACTTCATCAATTTCAGATAGAGAAAGACCAGCATCAGATAAGGCTTGACGAACAGGCGTCTTCGTACGTTCTACAAGGTCTCTCGTCAAATCATCAAACTTCGCACGTGAAAGGGATACTTCCAAATGAAGAGGACCAGCATCGCCTGCTGTGATAAATGGCAAGCTTATTTGTGTTGTTGTCACACCAGACAAGTCTTTCTTAGCTTTTTCAGCAGCATCTTTCAACCGTTGAAGTGCCATCTTATCTTGGCCTAA
>DIXV01000083.1:10815-11004 GCA_002436115.1 Streptococcus sp. UBA6071
CATCAAATGTTCCTCCACCTAAGTCAAAAACGAGAATTTTTTCATCTTTATCTGTCTTGTCCAAACCATAGGCAAGAGCCGCAGCCGTTGGCTCATTTACGATACGCTCTACTTCAAGACCAGCGATTTTACCCGCATCTTTAGTTGCTTGACGCTGTGCATCGTTAAAGTAAGCAGGAACTGTAATAA
>DIXV01000083.1:11206-16664 GCA_002436115.1 Streptococcus sp. UBA6071
TTAAAGTAAGCAGGAACTGTAATAACAGCCTTATCAACCTTTTCCCCAAGGTAATCTTCGGCATACCCTTTTAAATACTGAAGAATCATTGCTGAAATTTCTTGTGGGGTGTATTCTTTACCGTTAGCTGAAACTTTTTCAGATGTTCCCATTTTGGATTTGACTGAAATAATAGTTTCTGGATTGGTTACTGCCTGACGTTTTGCCGCATCCCCAACGATGATTTCTCCATTTTTGAAAGATACAACAGATGGTGTTGTGCGATTTCCTTCTGGGTTAGCGATGATTTTTGATTCAGTTCCTTCAAGAACTGCCACTGCTGAGTTTGTTGTTCCTAAGTCAATACCAATAATTTTAGACATGTGTTTTACCTCTTATTTTTTTACATTTACTTCTAGTTTTGAGTCATTTCGGACAGGTTGCCATTAGTTATAAACTACGACCATTGCTGGCCTTAACAGACGTTCGTGTAACTTGTACCCTTTTTGAAGAACTTCTGCAATGCTATCCGCAGGGTGCTCGTCATCAGCAGGCAAGGTTTGAACCGCCATGTGGAAATTCGGGTTGAACTGCTCTGTTTCGATGTCTTCAATTCCTTCGTCTTTCAAAGCTTGAAGGAGACTTTCTTGAACCATTTCGATTCCCTTCTTGACATCATCGCTTAGCCCGTCAACAGCTAAGGCTCTGGTCAAGTTATCCAGACTAGGCAGAATCGCTTTTGCTAAATCCTGAGAACGGTAACGCTGCAAGGTTTGACGTTCTTCATTGGCACGGCGCTGTATGTTTTGCATTTCTGCATGTGCACGTAGGTATTTGTTTTCAAATTCCTCAGCACGTTCATTTGCCAAATCTAATTCAGTTTTTTCAGGTGTTTCAGCGGTTTCCTCAACAGCTTCAACTTCTTCCTGAACTTCTTCGTTTTTGATTTCTTCTGACACCTGTTTACTCCTTTGTACTCATAGTAATGTCTTAACGTGATGAAGCCCTTAAAAATATCAGTTTAAGTTTCATTGACTTCATAATGGTTGCTATTTAAATAGCGATAAAAATCAACCAGTTTCATGGCAAGAACGCGACTGACCACATTAAGCAGACTCGCTGCTCGCTTATAGTCCATTTCAATCGAACCCAATAGGGTCAACATGCCGAGTCCCCTGTAAGGAACTACAATTTTCTGACTCATAATGGTCAATTGAGAAAGACTGTCAACCTTACTCTCTGCAACCCGTACGGATTGACTATTGTTTTCTGGCAGACTCTCTCTCAACTCTAAGGCAACGGCCTGTGAGTTGTCAAAGAACTGGTAGGCTTCTAAACCTGCCGTCTTTAACAGATTAACCTTGCCACCGATAAAGACCTTTTCCCGAAAAACTTCCTGCAACATATGGTCCATCAAGGCCAAAATATTATCCGTTGTCCTAAAATACCGTTGAACGACTTGAGGAATCTCTGTCCGCATCTTGTAGTGAAGATTTAGAACCGTTTGTCCTAAGAACCTCTCATGGACTAAGGAACGGAGGTTCCCTAAATCATGTGGGAGGAGGTTTTTTGGAATAGAAAATTGGCTGGTTACAATGCTAGCTTCGTCTAGAGTGAAGACTGCTAAAGCTGAGTGAGCTGAGGTTGTCACAATCTCAAACCCCGTTAGTTTTTGCTGGCTTGCTTCCACATCTAAACCAACCGCCGTAAAGCCGGTCATTTGGGCTAAGGTATCTGCGGCACGCTGAAAGATATCATCTAGCTTAAAAAAATCCTCATCTAAAGCTTTTAACACATGGTAAACATCCGCTTCTTGGATTTGTTCCAAGGTCAAGGAATGTTCAACAAAGTACTTAAAACCAGAGATACTAGGTAGTCGTCCACTAGAAGTGTGTGCTTTCTCCAGTAATCCCATCTTTTCTAGCGCAGACATTTCATTACGAATGGTAGCACTTGAAGTAGAAATACTGGTTTGCAGGGCCTTTGAACCAACTGGCTCATGTGTGCGTGTGAAAATATCGACAATCATTTCAAGAATAGCTTTTTGTCGTTCTGTTAACACCCAATCACCTCCTGCTGGCAGTCTAGCACTCTAATCAATCGAGTGCTAAATTATGTTTTTATTATACACCTATAAAATTGAAAGTCAAGCAAAAAGAGACGAATTTTAGCACTCTTTTTAAAAGAGTGCTAAAATCAGTCTACAGACCTAGACCAAGCATTAAAAGAAAGAAGATACTGCAAAACATCCTACAGGATTAAGCTATTGATTGAACGTCAAAAAGAGTGATAAATCTCCCTTAATCCGCATTGCCTAGCGATTACAGGCTTATCTATCACTTGAGCAAGCAGCACTTATCTTTTTGTTTTTTTCTATTATTTTCAGTTAAGGTTTATTTAAGGTTATGTTAATATAATATCTCTATCCTAAACTTTTTCTAAATCTCCTAAAAGGACGAGCCCTACAGCTCGTCCTTCTACCTTTCCCTATTCACAAACAGATTAGAAAGGTTTACTCCAGAAAATAGATACTCTCATGCAAGCGGCAGTTTGGATTAAAATCTGCATGGCAGCTGAAACAGGAGGATCCACCTGCCCTATAGTCAGCTATCCTTAACTCCTCTTTGCAAACGCCACAAAAAACAACCTTGTCTGCTCGCAAGTAAACAGGGTAAGCAGCATAAGCATGCGTTTCATACTTGTCATGGCAATGATAACACGGGTAGTAACGACGGCAAGCATAGCACTTTAAGGCAATGACATCCTTTTCCCCCTGATAGTGTAAACAACGCGTCTCCTCATCAATAAGATCTCCATAAATAATCACACTCCCGCCTCCTTTCTACTCCTATCTCACCAACTCAAGGACTTACTGTACGCTTCCTCAAGTTCTCTTCATCATCATAGCTCGTTAACTTTCTTCGTTTGCTCTGTCTCTTTCTAACGTCAGCTCATAAAGACCTCGAACAGCATTACAGGCATAAACCTTGTCCGCTTGGTACAAGTCTCTGAGATGTAAGGCTTTTTCCTTAATTTTTTGAGTTTTAAGCAAGTGATTCCTATAAATCCCAGATAAAAGTCCATATCTGGTTAAAGGTGTGTACAATTGCCCATTTATGTCCAAAACGAGATTACCGATAGATGTCTCTAGTAGCCAGCCATCTGGATTCACATAAATCTCTTCTTGTTGGCGACTGTTTCGGTGAGGACGGTAACTGGTTTTAAAAAACGTAAACGGTGATGAGCTAAAATCTTGGGATTGCCTAACCACTCTCGCTTGAAAAAATTCTGCTGGCAAATCCTTTAAGGGAGTGACAGCCGTATGAAAATGACCTGCCTTATCCAGTTCTATCTTTACCCGATAATTCCCCTTGCTTTTCTCCTGACACAAGCCTGCCAAAACCATTCTAAGGGATGCTTCGTCAAAAGGATAGGAAAAATAAGAACTAGCTTGCCTGAGACGATTGAGGTGTTCGTCTAAAAATGTAAGCTGTCCGTCCATCAATTTCGCCGTGGTTAGCACATTAAAATGCGGAGTTTGTCGGTAAAGAATGGACATTTTCTCTTGGGTTTCCGCATACTCTGCCTGCCAGTAGCTATCCCACGTAATTCCTCCTCCGACACCATAATTCGCCTCCTTGCCTTCTAGCTGAACCGTTCGAATAGGCACATTGAAAATCATATCCCCATGCGGCAAGCAAAGACCAATGGCCCCACAATAAACCCCTCGTGGATTTGGCTCAAGCTGTTTAATAATAGCCATCGTTGATAACTTTGGGGCACCTGTAATTGAGCCACAGGGATAGAGGGCGGAAAAAATCTCCTCCATTCTTATAGCATCTCTCAAGCGACCTTCAATAGTTGACGTTAGCTGCCAAACCGTCGAATACTTTTCCAGCTCACACAGGCTGGTCACCTTAACACTACCAACCTGACAAATCTTCCCAAGATCATTTCGCAAGAGATCAACAATCATCATATTTTCTGCACGATTTTTTTCATCTGCTTGTAGCCAAGCGGCCTGCGCCTGGTCTTCTTCCCTACTTAAGCCACGACCAGCTGTTCCCTTCATTGGACGTGTTATGATGCGATTGCCCTTTCTTTTGAAAAAGAGTTCTGGACTAATAGAGAGAACTGACACATCATCATGAGAAATATAGGCATTATAAGCTGCGGCTTGCTCAACCATTAGTCTATTATAAATGGCAAGGCTGTCCTCTCCGATCGCCTGTCTCATCTGAATGGTGTAGTTAACTTGATAAGTATTGCCCTGACGAATGTGGTGACGAATTTCTTGAATAGCCTCTTCATAAGCCTTTTGATAGACGAGCGATTCCCAAGAATTTGGCATATCCACCCTTTCATAAGCCGAGGGAAATGCCTCTAATTGCGCCTGGTGATGTACTGTAAAATAAGCAAAATATTCCTTATAAAGTTGTTTTTGGTGCGTTTCCATCTTTGGGTCAAAATAAGCAGCTGCTTCATAGCTAAGATAACCGACAACATAATAACCTTCCCTTTGGTACTTCTCTACAGCTTCTAAAACACGCCCTACCTGACCTATCTTCTCCGCCTTGAGTTCATATAGAGGATCTGTAAAGGAATACCGTTTTCCCAATTCTTTAAAATCAATAATTGTCTTTCTGTGCATGAGATAAGTATAGCATATGCAACCTAAATACGGAACTGTGAGTGTTCAACTTTCCCGCTTAAAACACGCTTGATTTAGACTGATCTTTCTCCTTTCTAGACCAATCCTAAAGACAAGAAAAGGAGACCTAGTTTACTCTCTTTTTCAAGCAAAAAAGCTAGTCTCCTAGCTTTTTGTTTTATTCTGAAGCCTGTTTCAGCAGGCTAAGATAGGATTCTAATGGAATGTTATGATTGGTCATATAAGTCGCATTCTCATGTCCTACATAGCGAAAGTGCCAGTCCTCATAAGCAACATCTGTCTGTTCGGTATACTCGGACTTATAGCGCAAGACAAAGCCATAATTGGGAGCAATGGCTGCGATTTGGCTAGCTATCGTGGCATCCATCTGATTAAGGGTACCTACTGTTGATAAATCAATAGCTAGACCTGTCATATGTTCACTCGTTCCAGCTTGTTGGGAGTATGTTTTGACAACCGTTTCGGCAGCCTCTTGAGTGATCCCTTGAGCTGCCATTTCCTGCTGAACAGCTGTATCAAAAAGCGCTTTTTGATCATCAAAACTTCGATACCCTAAAACGATATGGGCGTTGGCATCAATGGCTTGAGCTGCCAGTAAGAAGTTCGTGGTCGCTTCAGCAATTCGACTATCTACCTGCACGCCAGCAACTTCCGTCAGCTCAGGATTCATTTCCTCCTTGCTATTATCTTGATTAACAAGTATTAAAGCCCAATCCTCTGTATTAACTCGAGGCAGTTCTGATGTGCTTGTAAAGCCATCGACTGTTTTGACTGAGCTTCCTTCTGATGATTTGCTTAATTGGCTAG
>DIXV01000100.1:0-313 GCA_002436115.1 Streptococcus sp. UBA6071
GTTAAGGCGAATGCTGACTTTGTCCCTCCTTACGGGACAGGTGGCACCTTATATCTTCGTCCGCTTTTGATTGGTATTGGTGATATTATTGGGGTTCAGCCTGCTGAGGAGTACCTCTTCACTGTTTTTGCAATGCCAGTTGGAAACTATTTCAAAGGTGGGCTAACGCCGACAGACTTTATTGTTTCAGAAGAGTTTGACCGCGCTGCTCCTTACGGAACAGGTGCTGCTAAGGTCGGTGGGAACTATGCTGCCAGTCTCTTGCCAGGGAAAAAAGCTAAGGCTGCGGGTTTTTCAGATGTCATTTATTTAG
>DIXV01000100.1:502-765 GCA_002436115.1 Streptococcus sp. UBA6071
GGTTTTTCAGATGTCATTTATTTAGATCCAGCCACTCATACAAAGATTGAAGAGGTAGGATCAGCTAACTTCTTTGGCATTAGCAAGGACAATGAATTTATCACGCCGCTTAGTCCCTCTATTCTTCCGTCAATTACCAAGTATTCCTTACTCTACTTGGCTGAGCACCGCTTAGGTCTTACGCCAGTTGAAGGTGATGTGCTGATTACAGATTTAGATAAGTTTGTAGAAGCAGGAGCTTGTGGGACAGCAGCTGTTATTTC
>DIXV01000100.1:1022-1282 GCA_002436115.1 Streptococcus sp. UBA6071
CCTCTCATGTATTTTACAGCCAAACAGAGGTTGGTCCCATAACACGTAAGCTCTATGATGAGTTAACAGGCATCCAGTTTGGTGATATTGAGGCACCAGAGGGCTGGATTGTTACAGTAGATATCCCTTAAAAGAGCCTAAAAAAAAGAAGCTTCCCAATTTCTAGATAGAGTTTAGAAATTGGGCTTTTCATGTAAAGATTATCACATTCAGACTTGCGTAAGTAGCTATTTTTTTATAGAATAGAAACCGAGGTAATA
>DIXV01000100.1:1496-1809 GCA_002436115.1 Streptococcus sp. UBA6071
TATGAGTAAAAAAGATAAAAAAGTCGAAATTCAACTGTCAGACAAACAACTGATAGTCAATGGTCAAAAATACGAGGGCTATGTCTTGAGTCTGGGTAAAAAAGTCATCGGAGAAATTGCCGAACTGTCAGAAAATCAATTTGCAATAGTCAAAAATGGGAATGTTGAAACCCTGTATAAAAAACTCGAAAAAGCTGTTGAGAATATTATTGAAAATTATAATTTAAATCATTAAAGACTTGAATTTTATATTCATTATGGTATAATAGGGACTGTTAGACTTGAAGAGGAGAGATAGCGAAGAGGCTAAACG
>DIXV01000100.1:2066-6398 GCA_002436115.1 Streptococcus sp. UBA6071
TTGGTTCGAATCCAGCTACCCCAGTCAAGGTATCAGGTATTTTGCCTGACACCGTTAAAGATGATCTTGTTGTTGTCGTTGCGGGGCCTTAAATAAAATATATTTTATCAACTAGCAGTTGGGCTAGGTGATGTTGGAGGATTTTTAAAGAATGAACGAATTTGAAGATTTGTTGAACAGTGTAAGTGAAGTTAACACAGGTGATGTTGTAACTGCAGAAGTATTGACAGTAGATGCTGATCAAGCCAATGTGGTTATTTCTGGCACTGGTGTCGAAGGGGTCTTAACACGCCGTGAGTTGACCAATGACCGCGAAGTTAACGTTGCTGAACTGGTTAAACCAGGTGAAACACTTGAGGTGTTGGTCTTACGTCAAGTGGTCGGCAAAGATACTGATACTGTCACATATCTTGTTTCTAAAAAACGCTTGGAAGCTCGCAAGGCATGGGATAAATTAGTTGGTCGTGAGGAAGAAGTTGTTACAGTAAAAGTAACACGTGCTGTTAAAGGTGGTCTTTCTGTTGAGTTTGAAGGTCTTCGTGGCTTTATACCAGCATCAATGATTGACACACGTTTCACGCGCAATACAGAACGTTTTGTAGGACAAGAAATTGACGCTAAGATCAAAGAGGTTGATCCAGCAGAAAACCGCTTCATCTTGTCACGTCGTGAAGTGGTTGAAGAAAGAGCAGTAGCAGCTCGTGCAGAAGTGTTTGGAAAACTTTCAGCTGGTAGCATCGTTACTGGTAAAGTTGCACGTATCACAAGCTTTGGTGCTTTTGTTGACCTTGGCGGAGTTGATGGCTTGATCCATTTAACAGAATTATCTCATGATCGCAACGTGTCTCCTAAATCAGTTGTTTCCGTTGGTGATGAGGTTGATGTTAAAGTTCTAGCACTTGATGAAGAAGCTGGTCGTGTGTCTCTCTCTCTCAAAGCGACAACTCCTGGACCATGGGATGGTGTAGAACAAAAATTAGCAGCTGGCGATGTTATTGAAGGCAAAATCAAACGCCTAACAGACTTTGGTGCTTTTGTTGAAGTGCTACCAGGTATTGATGGTTTGGTACATATTTCACAAATTTCCCACAAACGTGTTGAAAATCCTAAAGATGTTTTAACAGTTGGTCAAGAAGTGTCTGTTAAAGTGCTTGAAGTAAACGCAGAAAACGAACGTGTTTCCCTTTCAATTAAAGCATTGGAAGAACGTCCAGCTCCTGCAGAAGGTGAGCAAGGCGAAAAACGCCAACCACGTACACGACGTCCAAAACGTGACAACACTAAACGTGATTATGAATTGCCAGAAACACAAACTGGTTTCTCAATGGCAGACCTTTTTGGAGATATTGAACTCTAAAAATCGCTAAGATTAAACGGTAAAACGTTTTTAGCACCCTTTTCAGATTGAGCATTTGCGGTATAGCAGCTAACAGCTATACCGCTTTTTTGCAAGGGAAGAATGGAGTTGAAAATGTTCTCTTATCCAAGCTATTCATATCGTGTCAAGTGTTTTTCTCATCTGTAAAATCTGGATAGATGGTCATGAAAATGTACAAGAATACTTAAATAAGCAAAAATGGACACGTGAAAAAGAAGCAACAGCCAGTGGAGGAAAGCTATCATTGCTTACATTATTACATTTGTTTTATAAATTGAATAAGAATGCCTTTTTTGAAGCAAATCCTTTATTTTTTAAGATAACTGCTTACACTAAAGACCTCATTTATCTCATCTATACGGTCTTTAAAGGAGCCACCCTTCTAATGGCTCATATTGTGATTGGAACATATATAGGCAAGAGTAATTCAGACATCACTTATTACTACTTAAGTCAGTTGTTCTTGATTTTATTTGGAACAGTAGTACTTTCAAATCAAGCTATGATGAATGATAGAAAAGTGAACTCCTTGAAGTTTTTGCTATCACCATCTTTCAGTAAAAATGAGATCTCATCAAACCTCAATAAGCTCTGTTTCTATTATGCTTTTGCAATGTTTCTTCTGGTTTGTTTCATCAATAGCTGTGTGTTACCTCATTACCTTTATCTAGGATTTTGGCCAATACTGCTGTCAACGCTGGTAACCCTTCTTCTTGTCGCTTACGTCTTTATTAAAAATCGACTACATATACAAAATGAAATTTCAGGTTTGTCGAATCAAACAAAGTGGTATGTGCAGTACCTGATAGCAGCTTTCTTAGCAATTGTTTTAGGATTAAATCATAAAAGTTTACCGATTATCTCAAGCATCACTTTTAACGAAATCAAAGACTTATCGCAACTAACCCTGACAGCTGCCATCTTAATGACGATGTGTCACTTACTCTATCTCTCCATAGACCTTATCCTTAATCAAAGAAGGGAAAGTCTGGACAAGAGGCTGATGACGGGACTAGATGCAGATTATGTTGAAAACTACATTAAATATTCCGCTTATTGGTACCTGCTATTTCCAGCCTTAATGAGGTTTGTAGCTATAAGTCCTATTAGTAAATCACTTGTGATAAGTATTTTCCTTTCTTTTTATGCTACTCCTAATTTCTGTAGCTTGCCTATTTTAAATTATTGTAAGGTTATTTCGTCAGCGAAAGAAAGATTTTTAAGGGAATATGGGAAGCTTCTTATCAAATATCTCCTGATTATCCAAGGAGTAATGTCAATTTTAGCTGGTCTTTCTCTTAGGGACTTGCTAATAGGTTTATTAATAGGGCTCATCTTATTATTTGTTAGGGTTTATACTGCGACACTTATTTTAAGACTTAGGGTCTCAGATATGAGGAAAGCGGACTTATATGCGATTGTCGTGTTTTTAGTATTATTTCTAATGACGTCTATTGCATTTAGTTTGAAATAATTGGTTTTCTCCATATAAATGTGTCAAGATTATCACTATCAAGAGTTCTTTCATGGGAGGTATGTTATGAAGGCAGATAAGCTGTCAAAATATTACAATAATCAGAAGGTTTTTTCAGATATTAGTATAAAATTTGAAAAAGGAAAGATTTACAGTATTTTTGGAAAAAATGGTGTGGGAAAGACAACGCTTTTAAATATACTCAATGGTAACCTAAAACCTGATTCGGGTACTGTTACGGGAAGTCTAGAAACTATTTTCCTAGAAAATAATACCGTACCGTTTGAGTTTATGACAGCAGACGAGTTTATTGACGAAACCTTTAAGTTTAAAAAAGTCCCCTTAGATAGGGACTTGAAAAAGACGCTCTATTCAGCATTGCAATTTAATCCTGAAGAAAAACTAATCAAGGAATTTTCAAAAGGAATGAAAAGTAAGTTATATATCATCATTGCATTTTTATCGAAAGCTGAAGTATTGTTATTAGACGAGCCATTCACAGACATTGATTTATATAGTTTCAAAGTGATTACGGCTATTTTAAGGGCTGAGAAAAATGAACGGACAACTATCTTTTCAACCCATGTATCTAAAATTGCATTTGAACTTTCTGATTATATTGTTTATCTTAGCGAGGATTGTGCTAAGGTTGTGGAAAATCAGTTTGCAAGTGCAGAGTCCTTGGAAAACTATGTTTTAGAGGAAATGGTGGGAAAAGTGGCTCATAAGAAGGTGTGAAGTAGCAGATAAGTAACGATGCCGATAGGATAGCCTGTACAATAGATTTGTACAGGTTTTTAACCTTTTTAAAATGTTAACAATTTTATTGTTTTTCGTTGAGTTTCAAAGGAGATTGTGCTAAAATGAGGGCAAATTAAGCCCTACGCTATACCAAGGTATATGTGTCACAAAAATAGTCAGGATGTAAGAACATGGATCGGAAACAACTTGAGGATATTTTATCAAAAACAATGAGGGATATGTCTTTATTTGTGAGGGATACTGATTTAACCCCCAACCAAATACGCCACTATGTGCCAGATTTAATTATCAAGGAGAGAGCGTTTGTTGACGTGACATACAAAGTTGGTGGCTTAGTCACTGATCATCGCTTCACGATACTATCAAATCACATGACGTCAATGGCCATGTTAGAGCAAGGTACAAATTGGGGGCTGTGTATTGCCCAAAAAGATTCGTATTTCTGGGTGTTAGATAAGTATGAATACAAGGGGAAACATCAGATTTTGTTACTCCATTTGCCAAAGGAGGATTGGGAAGCCTTTAAGCAGATTCCGATAGAGAGTCAGTTGAGGGTTATCAAGATACTAAGAGAACGTTTTGAGAGCACTCTACAGTTACCACCTATCCCAGAGGTAACAAGTCAGGAGTGGTTAGATAGGTGTCGCTTTCCGATTGGCATGGATGATGATGGGCGCTTATTTCCGCTAGGCACGTAAAAACAAGCAAATGCTAATGG
>DIXV01000100.1:6669-7550 GCA_002436115.1 Streptococcus sp. UBA6071
CTATCAAGCCAGCTCAAATGATTAGAAAAAAGCCTGTACAATGCTTGATGTATGGGCTTTTCACCTGTTTTCCGTTGAGTTTCAAAAGGGATTGTGCTAGAATGAGGGCAAGATGTCTCAACCACGAGACTGTTTCGCTAGTTTGGTCTGTAAGGTGCCGACCTCATTTTTAAGACATAAGGAGAGCATTGAAATGAAGACAGTCATTCAGACAAGTCATCTGACTAAAAATTATGGCAAATCACGAGGAATTTGTGATATCAATTTAACAATCAATGAGGGAGAAATTTTTGGCTTTATTGGGCCAAATGGAGCGGGAAAATCAACGACTATTCGGACACTTTTGGGATTGATTTATAAGACCAGCGGGAGTGCAACGATTTTTGGTCTTGATATTGAAAAAGACAAAGTAGAGATTTTAAAGCAGGTCGGTTATCTCCCTTCGGAGGTCTTTTATTATGATAATATGACGGCCAAAGATCTCTTTCGTTATTCGGCGAGTTTCTACAAAAAAGACTGTACCGCTAAAATTAAAGAATTATCTTCTGTATTGGAACTTGATTTAGATAAGAAGATCGAAGACATGAGTCTTGGAAATAAGAAAAAGGTGGGCATTATTCAGGGGCTGTTGCATTCGCCAAAGCTTGTTATTTTAGATGAACCAACCTCTGGCCTTGACCCACTGATGCAAAAGGTATTCTTTGATTTGATAAGAAAGGAAAATGAAAGAGGAGCAACTGTTTTATTTTCTTCTCATATTTTAAGTGAGGTCCAACGCATTTGTGATCGTGTTGCCATTATCAAAGAAGGCAGGATTGTGAACACGCAAAAAATCAGTGATCTTAGAGAACGCTCATATAAGAAGGTAAGCTTTACGACGA
>DIXV01000100.1:7699-10277 GCA_002436115.1 Streptococcus sp. UBA6071
GAAGGTAAGCTTTACGACGACAGAGGGCACGCCGATAGCCCTTAATCTAGAGGGAATCTCAAATAGAGAAGTGCAGGGAAACCATTGTAGCTTTCTCTATAAGGGCGACTGTAACCTGCTCATCTCAGCTCTTGCCACACAAAAACTGACAAATATCGATATCTCAGAACCGAGTTTAGAAGAAATTTTCCTGCATTACTATGCCGTCTAAGGAGATGAAGACATGAACTTGTTCTATTATGAAGTAAAATCAAGTATGAAGGCCTCGATTATTTGGACGGCTTCGCTCATAGGAGTCTTAATGTCTATGATGCTTGGGGTATATCCTATCTATAGAGATTCTAAGGATGAGGTAACAGCCATCTTCTCAAGATTTCCAGCTGGCTTTTCTGCTACTTTTGGTGTGGATATTGAAACCTTGTTTTCCTACAGTGGGTTTTATGATTTTATATTCAACTACATTGCTCTAATAGGGGCGATTATGGCTGTTGCCCTAGCCATGACTATTTTTGCAAAAGAAAAGCGAGCCAAGTGTTCGGATTTTTTACTGACGAAACCCATATCCAGAGCCAGTATTTTTAGGGAAAAACTTTTGGCTTGCTTTACGATAATCACTCTAGTAACGGTCATCTATGTCTCCTGTGCTCTGGTTCTCTTTTCGGCCAATAAGGAGACAGCCATCTCTTTTGAGAGACTTCTCCTTGCATTACTTGGTTTTTTCTTTGTACAGCTTGTATTTATGAGCTTTGGGATTGCCATTGCCACGTTTTCTAAAAAAATACCTTCCATTCCGGGAATAGCAACTGCACTTGGCTTTGCAGGCTTCATATTATCAGCAATGGCCAATATCTTTAATGAGAAGAACTTAGATGTTATTGCCCCGTTAAAATACTTTGAACCAAGCACCGTTTTTGAAACGGGTGGCTACTCTGTGAAGTTGTCTTGTCTGGCAGTCGTGATTGTCATGACTTGTCTTTTAACTTCCTTTGTGAAATTCTGTAACAGTGATTCCCATTTAGCTTAAGGAGGTATGCTCTGTGAATGTCTTACAGCGAGAATTAAAAGCAGGACGAAAGGCTTTTCTCTTTTGGTCAATTGGATTGGTCCTCATTATACTTACTGGGATAAATAAATATACAGCTTTTAGAGGCGATACGAACGTCACGGAGCTCATCGAAGAGTTCCCTAAACTAATCCTTGCTGCGTTAGGGGTTACAGGTGTTGACTTATCAACTCTTGGTGGCTTCTATGCCAATTTGGTTTATTATAGCCTTATTTGTATGTCTATTTATGCGATTTCTCTAGGTTGTCTGGCGGTCAATCGGGAAGTCCTTGATAAAACCTATGAATTTATGTTCATGAAACCACACTCACGTTCCTTTCTCTTATCGGTGAAGTTAGTGGCGGCAGGTATCTATATCATGCTCTACAGTATCATAAACTATCTAGTGTCTCTGCTAGCAATAACTACTTTGAAGACCGAAGAGACGCTGACAACACCTCTTCTTTTGTTCACGGTATCCATGTGGTTGATTGGTCTACTCTTTTGTACCTTGTCTGCTTTTTTGGCAAGCCTTATCAAAAAGCCAGAAAAAGCTTTTCTGTTTAGCAATCTCATCTTTCTAGCAACTTTTGTTTTTGGAGTCGCCTATGACATGGCTGAAAAATCAGATTGGCTCAGGTTTTTCTCCCCGCTTAAATACTTCTTGCCCAATGATATTCTAGCTGAAAAGGTAGACCCTGTCTTTATAGCTCTTTGCCTCCTTTTATCTGTCGTGTTCTACCTAGTGGCTATGCGACTCTTTGACAGAAAGGATTTATCTGCCTAAACCTATAAAGGAATGATGGTGAAAGGAAAGAAAAAAAGCAGTTGCTTGCCTAAATGTTACAAAACCATCTGTCAGTGAGGCAGGTGTTTTTTTGCAGAAGGAGATGAAAAATGCTAAGTGTTGTGCTATTTCTCCGGACCTTATAGGCTATTTCAAGCAAGGTAGATAGGGGCTTGGGGGACAGTTCTCCTTTTTAAAAGAAGGGAAAGCTTGTCTTAAATAGTAAAAATATTTGACTTTTTTGGGCAGGTCTTTTATAATAAAAAGACCATTTAATCATAGAAAGGATAAGATGACGATGACAGAAGTTCAGGATAGGGCACAGGAGTATGCTCGTCTAAGGGACGAACAGTTTATGCTTTATGATAACTATGCAAGAAAAAATGGGATAACAAGCAAAACCCTCTTTACCCTCATGTGGATTTATTACAATCCGCAAGGGATTACTCAGGAGACCTTATCCAAGCGAACATTTTCGACCAAACAGGTCATACGGGCAATCATTAAAAACCTTATTGATAAAGAATATGCTAGCTTTGAACCTGATCCTGAAGATGGACGAAAAAAACGTGTCAAGTTGACGGAGGTAGGCAGGCAATATGCCAGTAACCTCTTGACGCCTCTGGCACATTTTGAGAAAGAGACAATGGCAAGTTTGAAAAGAGGAGAGCAGGAGCGACTGATTTCATTAACGCAGACTTTTTCCAGACGTCTCAAGGAGTCCATGGAAAAGGATAGACCAAAATGTG
>DIXV01000100.1:10451-14103 GCA_002436115.1 Streptococcus sp. UBA6071
ATGGAAAAGGATAGACCAAAATGTTAAGTCAGATTCAACATTATTTTGCAGATGGGAAAAATGTCGCCTCCTATCTTCGTTACCTGCTCGAGCATCTAAACCTAAGTGCTCAAGCCTTGCTCTTATCCTTAGTTATCGGTTTGCCTTTGGGCTATATTTGCCATCGCCACCCTTTCTGGAGAAATCTTGCGAGCAACACTGCTCAAGCATTGAGGGTTATCCCTAGTATCGGGGTTCTCTTTATCCTCATTCCCTTTATGGGAGTTGGGAGAGGTCCTGCTCTTGTCGCTTTAGTGTTGTTGGGGCTTCCGCCTATTCTTCTTAACACCGTTTTAGGTTTTGTAGAAGTGCCACCGATTTTGCTGGAGACAGGTAGAGGGATTGGGATGAGTCCGTTGCAATTGCTTAAACAGGTTTCCTTTCCCTTGGCCATGCCCTATATCTTAACAGGCATTAAACTTGCTTTAGTTGAAATCATTGCCAGTGCCACCTTGGCGACTTATATTGGAGCAGGCGGTCTAGGGACCTTGATTTTCACTGGTTTAGGCCTATATCGCCTTGATTTACTCCTTATTGGAGGCTTCACTGTCACGCTTTTATCCTTTATCAGTGTTTTGGTCTTTGACCTATCGATTAAAGGTTTATCAAGACGCTAATCCTTCTATTAGGTTAGCTTTACGTTCATCACAAAGGAGAACAAACAAGATGAAAAAATACTTACTGGCCATATTAGCCGTTTCTGCCCTATTCATTTCTGCCTGTAGTTCGGGAGCAAATCAGGAGGTCATTAAGGTGGGTTCTAAAAATTTCACCGAAAACCTCATTGTAGCAGAAATTTATGCGCTTGCTCTAGAAGATAACGGTTATACCGTGGAGCGCGTAGCCAATGTCTCAAGTTCTCTTATCCATACCTCTCTGGTCAATGGAGAAGTGGATGTTTACCCTGAATATACTGGTACAGGTCTCCTTTCTATTTTGAAAGAGGATATGGAGACTGACCCACAAAAGGTTTATGAAACCGTCAAGAGCCAATATGCTGAGAAGTTTGAGGTGACTTGGTTGGATTATGCGGAAGCCAATGATAGTCAAGGGCTCGTTATCCGTACCAGTGTTGCTGAAAAGTTGGGGATCAAGACGATTTCAGACCTGCAAAAACACGCCAGCGAGCTACGTTTTGCGTCACAAGGTGAATTTGATGAGCGAGAAGATGGTATGCCAGGACTTGAAAAGACTTACGGTAGCTTTGATTGGAAGTCTTCAGCGGTCTATAGCAATGACCTGAAATACACCACCCTTGAAAACGATGAAGCCGATGTCACACCTGCCTACACGACAGAAGGTCGCTTGGTGGAGACAGATAAGTTTACCGTGTTAGAAGATGACAAACAATTCTGGCCACCATATAATTTGGCTCCTGTTGTAAGAAATGCTGTTCTTGACGAAAATGGAGAGATTGAAGCTATTCTCAACAAGATTTCTAAGAGCTTAACTACTGAAACGGTAACAGAGCTCAATGCCAAGGTAGATGTTGATGGCGAGGAGTACACTCAGGTCGCCAAAGATTTCTATGAAACCCTAAAATAAGTAAGAAAGAGAAGAAGAAATGACAGATAAGGTCATGGTGCGCTTTGACAAAGTGAGTAAAACCTATGGGGATAAGACAGTCGTCAAGCCTCTCTCCTTTACAATCAAGGAGGGGGAGTTCATCACAATCTTGGGAACATCAGGGTCAGGTAAGACGACCATTTTAAAAATGATGAACCGTTTGATTGACCCGACAAAAGGAGATATCTACTTTGATCAGCAGGATATCAAGGCGATTGATCCTGTCACCTTGCGTCGGCAAATCGGCTATGTTGTGCAAGAGACAGGTCTCTTTCCACATATGACAGTTGGGGGAAACATTGCGGTGGTTCCCAAGTTACTTAAATGGGAGAAAGCTAAGATTGACCAACGGGTGACAGAACTTCTCCAGCTGGTTCAGCTACCAGCTAAACAGTATGCTAATCGCTATCCTGATGAGCTTTCAGGCGGGCAGCAACAACGCGTCGGTGTTGCAAGAGCACTAGCTGCCGATCCTAATGTGATGCTCTTTGATGAACCTTTTGGAGCCATTGATGCCATCACACGAACGAATTTGCAGGATGAGTTGTTGGCTATCCATCAAAAGTTGGGAAATAAAACCTTTATCTTTATCACACATGATATTCATGAGGCTTTCCGCCTAGGAAGTAGAGTTATGATTATGGATGAGGGGCAGATTTGTCAATTTGATGCACCCAAAACCATATTGACCAACCCACAGGGAGATTTCGTCAAGCGGCTGATTGCTACAGGTCATGAACAGCAAGAAATGTGGGGAATGATTCATGATTGATTATGCGCTTCACTACGGTCAACGACTGGTGAGGGCTACCCTAGAACATCTTGAATTAGCCTTGCTAAGCATAGGGATTGCTTTTGTGATAGCAAGCCTTATCACGATGGCTCTCCTCTTTTATCCACGGTTACGCCAGTTATCAATCTATAGTTTATCCTTGCTTTATACAATCCCCAGTTTTGCTCTTTTTGCCCTTTTGATCCCTTTGACAGGCTTGGGAAAGACGAGCGCACTCATTGCCCTTGTCTCCTATGCTCAATACAGTATGGTTCGAACCTTTCTAGCGGGTTTTGATCAGATTGATCAGGCTGTTATCGAAGTGGCAAAGGGAATGGGAATGACCTCTTGGCAGCTAGTGAAGCTAGTTAAGCTTCCCTTGGCTCTACCCGCTATATTTGCTGGGACAAAGCTAGCTTCAACAGCGATCATTGCCATTGCGACTATTGCTGCAACCATCAACGCTGGAGGTCTTGGGGTCATTCTCTTTGATGGATTAAGGACAGAAAGTCTCCCAAAACTCACCTGGGGTATCCTGCTGACGGTAGCTTTGAGCCTACTGTTAAATCAAAGCTTAACCCTTTTAGAGAGTCTTTTGACTCGCCGAAAAAGCAATCAAGACTGAAAAAAGAGGTCGGAAGTTTTCTTCCGCTTCTTTTTCTGTAATTGTCTGAACTTATGGTATAATTTTAGAAAATGTCTTTAAAGCGAGCGATTCTTATCGGAGGTTTTTTGACATCGTTAATGAAGGATAGAAAAGGAAATGTTATGCAGCTCCCTGTTTTTGGTGTAGAGAATTGGCTGAATTGCCATGAAAAATCAGCTAAATATGATATTGCTGGTGTCTCTATCTCGGCATTTACTCTTGAAGAAGTAATAGCACTAGGCCCCAAGTCACAGGCTGATTTTTTGAAGGATTTGTCAGCTAAGAAGTTGGATTATGGTTGGATTGAAGGGTCTCCTGCGTTTAAAAAAGCAGCAGCAGCTTTGTACCGTCATCAAGATGCAGAAAATATACTCCAAACCAATGGGGCAACAGGTGCTAACTTTTTGGCCCTTTATTCCCTTTTGGAACCTGGAGACCATGTCATCTCTCTTTACCCTACCTATCAACAGCTCTATGATATTCCAAAATCACTCGGCTGTCAGGTCAGTTTCTGGCTTGCTAAAGAGGAAGAGAATTGGCTTCCCAGTCTAGCAGAGCTCCGAGAATTGATACAAACAAACACCAAGATGATTTGCATCAACAATGCCAATAACCCTACAGGAGCTGTC
>DIXV01000100.1:14326-16234 GCA_002436115.1 Streptococcus sp. UBA6071
GCCAATAACCCTACAGGAGCTGTCATGGATAGGGCTTATTTAAAAGAGTTGGTGGAGATTGCAAGTCAGGTAGGTGCCTATATCTTATCGGATGAGATTTACCGTCCACTCCATCCTAGCTGTGATGTGCCCGCTATTTGTGATCTCTATCAGAGAGGGATTTCAACCAATAGTCTTTCTAAAACCTACTCTATTCCTGGGATTCGAGTGGGCTGGATAGTTGCCCATCTTGATCTTATAGAGGTTTTTCGCCATTATAGGGACTATACTATGATTTGTGCAGGTGTCTTTGATGATATGGTGGCTACTTATGCCTTGGAAAATCAAGACAAGATTTTGGAGCGTAATAGCGACCTACTAAAGACTAATTTGCAAGTTTTGACGAGATGGGTAGAGCAGGAAGCACAGGCGCATTTCGTAGCGCCAGCTTTTGTCCCAACGAGTTTTGTTGGCTTGGATCTTCCCCTAGATTTGGAGACATTCTGCCTCGAGTTATTAAAGGAAAAAGGGGTTCTCTTGGTTCCAGGGACTTGCTTTGGCTACAAAAACTATGTCCGTATAGGCTACTGTTGTGATTCTCAGACTTTGCAAAGGGCTTTGGCGCTTTTATCTGAATTTATTCAAGAAATAATGCATAAAAGTGCATCCTCCCATTGACAAGTGAAGAAGGATACCTTATACTATTTTTATAAACAAAATAAGGGGAGTTTTCTATGACAATCAAAAAAATGCTAGCAGGTTTGGCCTTGTTCGCTAGTTTAGCCCTTGTAGGTTGCGGTTCGTCCCAGTCTTCATCAGAAGAAGACACTTCGCTTTCTGCTATAAAAGATAAAGGAACCCTTGTCGTGGCGGTTAGCCCAGACTATGCCCCTTTTGAATTTCAAGCATTAGTCGATGGTAAAAATCAGGTGGTTGGTGCTGATATCAGTCTCGCTCAAGCAATTGCAGATGAATTAGGTGTTACTTTAGAAATTTCTACCATGAGTTTTGATAACGTGCTTAGCAGCCTTCAGTCTGGTAAGGCCGATATTGCAATCTCGGGGATTTCTTATACCGAGGAGCGTGCAGCCAGTTTTGATTTCTCTGACCCGTACTATGAAACAGAGAATGCCATGTTGGTTTTAGCAAGCAAGGTAGACCAATACAAGAGCCTATCCGACTTTGATGGTAAAAACATCAGTGTCTTAAAAGGCTCTATTGAAGAACGACTTGCCAAAGATCAGTTAGCCAATAGCAATGTCATCTCTCTGACGAATATGGGCTCAGCAGTCAATGAGCTCAAGTCTGGTAAGGTAGATGGCGTTAACTTAGAGGGCCCTGTTGCAGAAGGCTATGCCGCACAAAACAGTGATTTGGCAATAGCTACCGTATCCCTAGAGGTGAAAGAAGGCGATGCTAAGGCGATTGCCCTGCCAAAAGGAAGTACAGCTCTCAAGGAAGCCATTGACAAGATTTTAGCAAAGGTAAAATCTAATGATGCGTACAATACGTACTTAGATGAGGCCAATACATTAACAGCTGTTGAATAAGCACTCTTTCGACATCAAAAAATCTGGAGGATAAGCTCCAGATTTTTTTGATGCCTGCTTTTTGCATTAAACGAAAAAGCTAGTGATGATAAGTTTGATAAAGCCTAGTAAGACCATATGAAGAGGATAGAAGAGGTAGGAGGCTGTCTGGCTTATAGGGGATTTATACCCTTCCTTACCATTGTAAAACCAAATAAGTGCTAGAGCTAAAACGGCCCAGATTTGCTGTGGAAGTAGTAGGATGCCATATCGCTCCCAATAAAGAGGGAAGTTCTCAAGTGTTAGAAAAGGGATTCCTTGAAACCAGATGATAGATGCGATCCCAATATTGATGATGATCATAAGAAGCAACTGCCCTAATTTGTTTGGCAGCCCTTGC
>DIXV01000100.1:16414-24153 GCA_002436115.1 Streptococcus sp. UBA6071
GTGCCCTAATTTGTTAGGCAGCCCTTGCCCACGAAAGTAGTAGAAGGTAAGGACCATGAGAACCCCCATATAATGGTAATCGCTGTCCGCTAAAAAGGCAATATAAGAAGCCAAGGCACCAATAAGTAAACTTAAGGGCAACCAGATGCTCTTGACAGAATGTTTGCGAAGTTTGTCAATTAAGGCGATTGCCACTAAGCTGAAAAGAAAGGTCCAGACAACATTCTTAAAAGGATAGTAGACCCAATTCTGATGACTCATAAAGTAATAAGGCAGGTCCGTAACAATCGCTAAGCCTAAGAGGCGCAAAAGGTATTTCTTGATATCTCTCGTATGGAAGTAACCTTCTACAATCAAAAATGCAAAAATAGGAAAGGCCAAGCGTCCGATATAGCGAAGAACGAGTTGATCGGGCAATAAGACATAGCCGATATGGTCAATAAGCATGAGGACCATTGCAATGGTTCGTAGGGCAAAGGTCGATAAACCGATGGTATGTTTAGACATAAAATCTTCCTCTGTTCATAAAGGAAGGAGCCGTTTTCAAGGCTCCTTAGGTGATGACATTTATTGGGTTGGTTAATATGGGACAGTGGAGCAGTGAACCTTGACAATAAAGTGCTTAAAGGACTTGTCCAGCTAGGGCTTCTGCGAATGCTTCTAAATTGAGAATATCATCGCTCTCGGCAGCCAAATCTACTTTGACGCTTTCAGCTCCTTTTTGGGCTCCTGTTCTGGCAAAAACCTGATCAAAATCATCAACGGATTTGCAAAATTCATCGTAGAAGGTGTCGCCTGAACCGCAGACGCCATAAACCTTACCTGCTAAATTCAAATCAGCTAAGTCTTCGTAAAAGTCAACAATCTCATCTGGTAATTCGCCATCTCCGTAGGTATAAGTGGCGACAATCGCTAAGTCGGCATCTAAAAAATGATCAGCCTCAACGGTCGTGCATTCATCTGTTTCAACATCGAGCCCGAGTTCTTCTAATTTATTTGCTACGATATCCGCAATCTCCTCAGTGTTGCCGGTCATACTAGCATAGACAATTTTTGCTAGGGTCATGTATTCCTCCAAAATTTAGATATCCTCCATTATATCACATTTTTTCGTTTTTCAAAGCAAAATTATGATAAAATAGTAGGAAGAAGGTTTAGAATTTGCTTCGTTTTAAGAGGCTATTTCTAGCAAAACCATCTGATTTCGTTCGCTTAACGAATCATTTGGTTGCGACAACCTCAAACACATAAAAGAGGGGGGTTCCTGATGAACCAAGACATTTTACGCAAGATTAAAGAGCACGAGACGATTATTATTCATCGCCATACCAAACCGGATCCCGATGCCCTAGGGAGTCAGGTGGGCTTGAAGAAATTACTCCAACGTAACTTCCCTGAAAAGCGGGTACTGGTAACGGGTCGTGATGAACCGACTTTGCTCTGGCTAGCGAAGATGGATGACGTTTTAGATAGCGACTATGATGGTGCCTTGGTTATCGTGACAGATACAGCTAACCAAGCGCGGATTGATGATCGTCGCTATAAGAGAGGGAGCGCTCTTATCAAATTGGATCACCACCCCAACGATGAAGCCTATGGAGATTTGTGGTTGGTGGATACTGGAGCAAGTTCTGCATCAGAGATTGTTGCCCATTTTGCCTTTGACAACGGCTTAAACCTAGATGCCTATACTGCCAAATTGCTTTATGCAGGTATTTTAGGGGACACGGGACGATTCCTCTATCCCTCAACTTCAGCTAAAACGCTAAACATTGCTAGCCGTTTGCGTGCCTACGAGTTTGATGCTGCGGGTCTGGCAAGGCGTATGGAGACGTTCCCTTATAAGGTTGCTAAACTGCAGGGCTATGTTTATGACCATTTGGAAATTGATCAAAACGGGGCTGCCCGTGTTGTGATCAGTCAGGAACTCCTAAAAACTTATGATTTGACAGATGCCGAGACCTCGGCCATTGTAGCAGCACCTGGAAGGATTGAGGACGTACAAGCTTGGGCAGTTTTTGTCGAGCAGGCAGATGGGCATTACCGTGTACGCATGCGTAGCAAGTTTTTACCGATCAATCAGATTGCAAAGCAGCATGATGGAGGCGGTCATGCTCTCGCTTCGGGTGCCAACTCGTATTCTTTAGAGGAAAACGATGTTATCTACCACGAAATCCAGAAGATAGTCACTCAAAGATGACCTCGGGCAAAAGACGAATCAGGCTGATGGGAACGGTCATTGATCTCTTCCTTTATCACGAAACGGCAGAGGAGCTTCTCGATGAAGTTGAACGCCTTCTTTTCCTTTACGAGCGTCGTTTTTCAGCCAACCGTGAGGATTCTGAGCTGATGCAGATCAATCAAAAGGCTGGGTTAGAAGCTGTCCTTGTTCACCCTGATCTTTATGAGCTGATTCGCCTCGGGAAACAGCATTCTTGTTCACCAAACTCCTCCCTTAATATTAGTATCGGCCCCTTGGTGCAGCTCTGGCGAATTGGTTTTTCAGATGCTCAGTTGCCTAGTGAGTCAGCAATCGCCTCCAAGCTCAGCTTAATTGATCCTTCTCAGATTGTCCTAAAAGACGAACAGTGCAGTGTCTTTCTCAAGAAAAAGGGCATGATGCTTGATCTAGGAGCCTTGGCCAAGGGCTATATCGCTGATAAAGTGATGGCCTTCCTCAAAAAGCAAGGAGTCACCTCTGCCCTTATCAATCTAGGTGGTAATGTTTTGACCATGGGGCCAGCCCTTCATCAGGAGGATCACCTCTGGCGAATCGGCATCCAAAACCCTAACCTTGAAAGAGGACAAAACAGCCTCGTCTTACCTGTTAAAGACTGCTCTGTAGTGACTTCGGGGACCTATGAACGCCAGCTAAGACTGGCAGGGAAGACTTACCACCATATCTTTTCTTCTGAAACAGGCTATCCAATTGAGACAGAAGTGGTTAGCCTAACCATTCTCTCAGAAAAGTCAGTGGATGGTGAGATCTGGACGAGTCGTCTCTTTGGTCAGCCAGTGCAAACGATTAGGGCTGAACTAGCCAAGAAGAAAGGCTTAAGTGGAATTCTTATTCTTGAAAACGGTCAGATTTACCAGTTCGAATGCTAAGGCGCCTTAGGTGCCATGCTTGAGTGTGGGTACTTTTTGCTCTATTTCCTTATGCTATTAAGGGAAGTTATCTCAAATGATTAAAAAAGTCTTCTTTAAGCACTTGCTTTGAAGGCTTTTATAGTGTAGACTGTAGGGTGACTGGCTAGTATTTGGCCTTGTTTTTAAAGATAAGGGAGAGCCTTAAGCTTGTGATGGACTCTCCTAGACTTAGCCACCACCTTATCGAAATTATTGCTTTCAGACAGCTTTACCCTAGCAAAATGCTAAGCTGTTATCGTATTCAGGAGGAATCATGTCTTATATTTGGTCCTATGTAAGGAAATATCCTAAGCTTTTGTCCTTAACTATTTTCGGCGCTTTTATGTTTGTTCTGGTGAATTTGGGTTTGCCAACCATCTTAGCCAGAATGATTGACGAAGGCTTAACCCAAAATCAGCCAGATCGTCTGTATTACTGGGCCTTTATCATGCTCATCGTTATTTTTTTGGGAATCATGGGGCGTATCCTTTTGGCCTATGCCTCCAGTCGAATAACGACTACCATGATTAAAGAAATCCGAATTGATCTCTATCAAAAAATGCAGGCTTACTCTCATCAGGAATATGAGCAGATTGGGGTATCATCTTTGGTGACAAGGATTACCAGTGATGCTTTTGTGCTTATGACTTTTACGGAGCAGGCCTTACGCTTGGGGATGATTACACCTTTGATGGTAACATTCTCCATGGTCATGATTTTGACAGCCAGTCCTTCTTTAGGCTGGGTTGTCCTCTTTTTTGTGCCCTTTTTACTGGCCATGATTGCTTACGTAGCGATTAAAACCCGTCCGTTGTCCGAAAAGCAACAACAAACCTTGGACAAGCTCAACCAGTATATTCGTGAAAACTTGACAGGTTTACGTGTCATTCGTGCCTTTTCCAGAGAAGCCTTTCAAGAAAAACGTTTCGGAGAGGAAAACACCAGCTACAGTCAGACTTCGGCCAAGCTTTTCCGATTGACGGGTTTGACAGAACCGCTTTTCGTGCAAATTATCATTGCCATGATTGTGACCATTATTTGGTTTGCCTTGGGGCCGATTGGTCGTGGAGACTTAAAGGTTGGTAGCTTAGTGGCATTTATTGAATACTCTTTTCATGCTCTCTTTTCCTTTATGCTCTTTGCCAACCTCTTTACCATGTATCCCAAGACAGCCGTTTCAGCGAGACGGTTGCAGGAGGTCATGGATTTACCTATCTCGATTAGTTCAAATGAGACTGGTGTCACCGAAACAAAGACCAAAGGGTATCTCACGTTTGAAAACGTGACCTTTGCCTATCCTGGTGAAACGCAAAGCCCTGTTCTTCACAATATCAGCTTTGAGACTAATCCAGGAGAAACGATTGCTTTTATCGGGTCGACAGGTTCGGGGAAATCATCTCTGGTACAGCTGATTCCACGTTTCTATGATATCACTCTAGGGCGAATTCTAGTTGACGGAGTGGATATTCGTGACTATAATCTTAAGGCCCTTCGCCAGAAAATAGGTTTTATCCCACAAAAAGCCCTGCTCTTTACAGGAACTATCGGGGACAACCTCCGGTATGGCAAGGAAGATGCTAGTCTGGATGAGCTGGAGCAAGCAGTTGATGTGTCACAGGCCAAGCCCTTTGTCTCTTCCACAAAAGAAGGGTACGACCATCACCTGGCTGAAGGCGGGAGCAATCTATCAGGTGGGCAAAAGCAACGCCTGTCTATCGCTAGGGCAGTTGTTAAAAAACCAGATATCTATATCTTTGACGATTCTTTCTCCGCCTTAGACTATAAGACAGATGCTGAGCTTCGTCGCAGGCTTAAGGAAGTCACAGGAGATGCGACCGTTTTAATTGTCGCCCAACGTGTCGGAACAATCATGAATGCCGATCAGATTATCGTTCTCAATGAGGGTGAAATCGTTGGTCGGGGACGTCACGAAGAACTCATGGAGACCAATGCCATCTATCGTGAAATTGCAGAAAGTCAGCTACGTCGTCAAAGTTTAGCGGAAGGAGAAATCTAATGCCAAAAGCAAAAAACCATGTGCGGTTATGGGGCTATTTAAAAAAGTACCGCTATTCCCTTTTCTTTGCTCTTTTCTTTAAAATCTTAGGTGCGGTGATGAATGCCTTGGAGCCTCTGATTTTAGGCTTTGTTATCACTGAGATTACAGCCAATGTTTTGGCGATTGCCAATGCTGTTAAGGGGGCAGGGATTAACTATTCCTATGTCACGATGATGCTCGTCTTATACGTCGTGTGTGGGGGTTTCTATTCTCTGAGTTCTTGGTTATCTAATGTCTACATGACAAAGGCAGTGCAAGCCACCATTCGTGATTTGAGGGATGCCTTGAGCCAGAAAATCAATAAAATACCAACCTCTTACTTTGACAACCATCAATTTGGAGATATGCTGGGGCGTTTTACGTCTGATATCGAGACAGTTTCAAATACGATGCAACAAGCTTTTCTTCAGATTGTTAATGCTATTTTTATGATTATTTTTGCAGTCTCTATGGCTGTTTATATCAATGCTGGTCTCAGTCTTATCGTTATCATTAGTATTCCGCTCACCTATTTTTCCGCTCGCTTTATTCTGTCCAAATCTCAGCCTTATTTTAAACGTCAGGCCACTATTTTGGGGGATATGAACGGTTTTGTTCAGGAAAATTTGACAGGCTTCAACGTGCTGAAACTCTATGCCCGTGAGGAGCAGTCCCAACTGGCATTTTCTCAGATTATGGATGACCTACAAGAAACAGGCTTCAAGGCTAGTTTTATATCTGGTATCATGATGCCGGTCTTGTCAAGTATCACCGATGTGGCATACCTCATCATTGCCCTATTTGGAGGCTTGCAAGTCTTATCAGGTCAGCTGACCATCGGTAACTTACAGGCGCTTATCCAGTACATCTGGCAGGTAAATCAGCCCGTTCAAACCATCACACAACTGGCTGGCCAACTACAAGCAGCCCAGTCGTCTTTGGAGCGTATCTTTACGGTTCTGGATGAAAAAGAAGAGCTCTCTCAAGTGACAGAAAGCCTAACAGAGCCTCTGACAGGACAGGTCTCTTTTGAGAAGGTGACCTTTCACTACCATGAAAATCAACCCTTGATCCGTGACTTTAATCTTGATGTTCAGCCAGGGGAAATGATTGCCATTGTTGGTCCTACGGGAGCGGGTAAGACGACCCTTATCAATCTTCTTATGCGTTTTTATGATGTGACTTCAGGTAGGATTACAGTTGATGGTCATGATATTCGAAACCTCTCGCGTCAAGACTTTCGTTCTCATTTTGGGATGGTTTTACAGGATGCTTGGCTCTATGAGGGGACGATTAAGGATAATTTACGTTTTGGAAACCTCGATGCCAGTGATGAGGAAGTCGTGGCTGCAGCTCAGGCGGCAAATGTTGACCATTTCATCCGGACCTTGCCAGGAGCTTATAACATGGTGATTAATCAAGAATCCAGTAATATCTCCTTAGGGCAAAAACAGTTGCTGACCATTGCCCGTGCCCTCTTATCCAATCCCAAGATTTTGATTTTGGATGAGGCGACCAGCTCGGTTGACACCCGCTTGGAACTCCTCATTCAAAAAGCCATGAAACGGTTAATGGAAGGGCGAACCAGCTTTGTCATCGCCCATCACCTCTCAACCATTCAAGAAGCAGATAATATTTTAGTGCTTAAAGATGGTCAAATCATTGAGCAAGGAAAGCACGAGAGCCTCCTTAAGGCTAAAGGTTTCTATTACGAACTCTATCAAAGCCAATTTAGCAAGTAAGCCAAAAAACACCTCCTCTTATTTTCGGATGCTTTCCGATGAAAGGGGAGGTGTTTTAAGGAGGAGTGGTCTATCCAAACTTTAGGAGGCTTTTCTAAGAGAAATGGGGGAACGTATCCTTGAGATTCACCATTTTATAGAACTTGACAAACAACGGTATAGTTTTCCTTACATGGTAGATCGTCAACTCCAGAGTTTGGTCAGAGCCTATGAAGAAAGAGATGCTAAAGTTTATATCAATGTATTTACAGGAGATTAAAATGGGATTATTTTTTAATATGCGTAAGGAAGAGGTAGCATTTGCAAGACAAAGAACTTTATTTTGTCTGGTTATTTATGATATTAAATCGAATAAAAGGCGGTTGAAATTAGCCAAGATTTTGGAAGGCTATGGTGTACGGGTCCAGCGCTCTTGCTTTGAAGTTATGTTAGATGAAAAAGTGTACAAGTGTCTTATTTCAGATTTAAATGCATTTTATACAGCAGACGAAGGAGATAGCATTATCGTCTATAAGGGAAAGCGAGAAGAGACAGTCGCTTTTAACACCTATCAAGGAGCCACACTAGAAGACCCTATCATTTTTTTATAAGAGTTGAAAAAAGGCGCATCTAATGGTAAAATAAAGGTATGTTTCATCACAGAGGGATAAATAAGCGTATCAATGCCTTTCAAGGCGGACACAAAATAGAGTGGTCTTCTTTTAAGGCAGGCACAAGATGTGCTGTTCATCACCCCTCCACCTCGTAAGGGGACGGAAACTATCGTCAATGCTCGCATACGTCCACCTAATACGGTTCATCACCCCTCCACCTCGTAAGGGGACGGAAAC
>DIXV01000104.1:0-387 GCA_002436115.1 Streptococcus sp. UBA6071
GCAGATTTCTTTTGGCTGACTTAAATTCGTCTTGATTTTCCATCGTTCTTACATTAGGCTACAATAATTGCTTAATATAGGGAAGAATACAGTATTATTTACAGAAAGGTTAACCGATATCATGTTAACAAAACTTTTGATACTTATCGTCTATGTCTCTCTAGCGGCTTGTCAGCAACAAGAACAAACAACTACGAGTGCTTCTAAGCATGTGGTTTATACATATGATCAAAACGACAAGCGAACAAGCAAGACAAACTCAGAAACGACTATTCACTTATCAGATGGTGAAGCGAAGATTGATGGAGCAGGTGCGAAAGAAGAAAAAGGCAAGCTAACGATTTCTCAAGGAGGGACCTATATTTTATCGGGCTCTCACAAGGGAAC
>DIXV01000104.1:670-1983 GCA_002436115.1 Streptococcus sp. UBA6071
CTTAACAGTTCATCGGGTAGCCCTCTACAAGTCCAAAGTGCGGAAAAGGTTGTTATCACACTGGCTGATGACACAACCAATACGCTGTCTGATGGTGAAGGTTCAGTGGCTGCGATCCATAGCAAGGCCAATCTGACAATCAACGGCACAGGAGCCTTAAAAATCACAGGAAATCATCAAGATGGGATTCAAAGCGAACGCTTACTGGTCTTAATGTCGGGTAGCTATGATATCACTGCCAAGAATGATGGCTTAAAAGCTACCGATGGTGTAGTTGTCAGCAGTGCCACCGTCAATCTAGATGTCCAGGGAGATGGTATCGTTGCAACAAATAAAGAAGACAAGAATAAGGGTTATGTTCTCATTGAAGATGGCAGTTTTACTATCTCAGCAGCTAATGATGGTATTAAGTCAGAGACAACAACAGAGTTGGTCGGTGGAACCTATGACATCAAAACAAACAGTGCTGCTACAAACAATGTCAAGTCAAAAGGAATCAAGTCAAAGGGTTTGATAGCTATCTCTAAAGGACAATATATTATTGACTCAACAGACGATGCAATCAATGCTACAGACATTGAAATTTCTGGCGGAAACATGAGTTTGACAGCTGGTGATGATGCTGTTCATGCTGATGAGAAGCTAACTATCTCAGGCGGTGAAATTCTGGTTACTCAAAGTCTGGAAGGGATAGAGGGAGCCAATATCCTTATTTCAGGTGGAACCCTGAATGTCACAGCTATTGATGATGCGATCAATGCTGCAACCGATTCAGCAACTGAAGCTGCAAAATTGGACATCACAGGTGGGGATATTCAGTTGACTGCTAGTGGTGACGGAATAGACGTCAATGGTGATTTGACAATAGAGGGAGGAACTGTTACCGTTTTTGCATCACCTGACTCAGAAAACATGGTGATTGACTATGATAATAATTTCAAACTAAAAGGTGGGACTCTTATCGGTGTTGGTACGGTTGGTATGATTGGGGATGCCCCTTACGCAGAGATGGTGACAGAGTATATACAACCGACAATTACCGCTCCAGTCCTTGCTCAATACGCTGGAACACCTCTGCTGATTACAGATATGAACGGCAATGAGATCGTTAATGTCACACCGACAGTGCATTATGCTTACGTTATTGTATCCTCTCCCACGATAGCTATTGGAGAGAACTACACCATAACCATCAATGGGCAGCCAAGCGCCACCGTTCAAGCTATGGTATCAAATACCTTAAGTGAATGACGGTGTTAAAAGAGATCAGGTTACTTATGTTGACAAACATAGGCGACCTGATTTTTTTAATG
>DIXV01000104.1:2281-4462 GCA_002436115.1 Streptococcus sp. UBA6071
ATATCAAAATACATCAAATAATTTTGATATGAGGTGGTTGTGATTAGTCAATTTAAAAATGATGCCCAGATTTTTAAAGCATTATCTGACGAAAAACGTCTATTGATACTGGCTTATTTAAAAGATGGGGAGAGATGTGCCTGCGCTTTAATTGATGAATTGGGGATTGCCCAGTCGGCCTTATCTTACCATATGAAGATATTGTGTCAATCTGGAATTGTGAGTAGTCGGCAAGAAGGTAAGTGGAAACACTACAGTATCAGCTCCTCAGGTAGTGCCTATGCTGTACAGCGCATTGAGCAGCTAACAGCAAGGGCTAATGAGCCGTCTGATACCTGTCGTTGCCAACGAAAGTCATCGTAAAAATGACTTTTATTTAGGGTTAATACATCAATTTTTTTTGATATGTTTCTGAGAAGGGAAATGATATGTGGTTATTTATCCAAAACCAGATTCTCGGCATGAATTGGCTGAATGAATGGGTTGGAACTCTCCTGTCATTACTAGGGCTTGATTTGGAGTCCAGACTTGGTGGGAGTTTACAGTTTTTCATCTATGATGTGATTAAGATTACTATTCTTCTCTGTGTCTTAATTTTTCTCATCTCCTATACTCAGAGCTATTTTCCGCCAGAGCGGAGCCGCAAAATTTTAAGCCGCTTTGACGGTTTGACGGCTAATATCATTTCAGCCTTGCTGGGGACGGTAACGCCCTTTTGTTCCTGTTCCTCCATCCCCCTTTTTATGGGATTTACCTCAGCAGGACTTCCAGTCGGTGTGACCTTTTCGTTTCTGATTTCGTCGCCCATGGTTGATTTGGGAAGTCTGGTACTTTTGATGAGTATTTTTGGCAGTAAAGTCGCTATTGTCTATGTCATCTTTGGTTTGGTGATTGCTGTTGTTGGAGGTGGTATTATTGAAAAACTGGGTATGGAAAAATACGTTGAAGATTTTGTGAAAAATGCTCAGCTTTCTAATATAGAGTCAGAATGTTTGTTACAAAGCGATAGATTGCTTTTTTCTAAGGAACAGGTCGCCGAAACGTTGAAGAAGGTTTTCCCCTATATCTTGGTTGGTGTTGGGATCGGCGCCTTTATTCACAATTGGATACCAGAAAACTGGGTAGCAAGTGTGCTTGGAAGCGATAATCCTTTCGGAGTGGTGCTTGCGACACTCATTGGTATCCCTATGTATGCTGATATTTTTGGCTCTATCCCTATTGCGGAAGCCTTGTTAGGTAGGGGAGCACAACTTGGAACAGTCTTATCGTTTATGATGGCAGTAACAACTCTAAGTTTCCCATCACTCATCATGCTAAAGAGAGCTGTCAAACCCCAATTACTAGCCACTTTTATTATTATTTGCACCATTGGTATTATTTTAGTAGGATATATCTTTAATATTCTACAAACAGTTATATCTTAGGAGGAGGCCGTCATGTCACTATTTGGAAAAAAAGAAAATAATCGAATTAATACTGTTCATCGTGAAGACGAAAATGCTGTTGTTTTCAAAGTCTTAGGCTCTGGTTGTAAGAAATGTCACGTTTTGGAAGCCAATGTCCATCAAGCTTGCCAAGAAAGTAAGCTAAGCGCCATTATTGAACACGAAAAAGACTTTGCTAAAATTGCAAGCTACGGTGTCATGTCCACTCCAGCTTTAGTTCTCAATGAAGAAGTGGTATCGTCTGGTAAAGTGTTATCGGTCAATGAGATCAAAACCGTTATTAAGGAGAAAATCAAATGAAACAAAAGCCCAAAGTAGCCTTTATCTGTGTCCATAATTCCTGCCGTAGCCAGATTGCAGAAGCCCTTGCCAAGCACTATTACGCACATGTTTTTGATGCCTATTCAGCGGGCACGGAAATTAAACCCAAAATCAATCAAGATGCTGTACGCATTATGAAAGAACGTTATGGCATTGATATGGAAGCCAGTCAATATTCAAAGTTGCTGGCAGAATTACCTCCCGTTGATAGTGTCATTACTATGGGTTGCCATGTCAATTGTCCGTACTTGCCTTGCAAACATAGGGAAGACTGGGGACTGGAAGATCCAACAGGAAAAGGAGATGATTTCTATTTGTCAGTTATCCGCTTGATTGAAGAGAAGTTAAAAGCCTTATCAATGAAGTTTCAATAATCCATTTAGCAGCAGTCTATCTCAATCACATAAAGAATTAG
>DIXV01000104.1:4714-9057 GCA_002436115.1 Streptococcus sp. UBA6071
AAGAATTAGAAAAATTGATATGGTAGAAGCTCTTAAGGGAGTTGAATAATGAAAAGCATCCTAATCGTTAGATGTATTGTCTAACTTTTGAGAGTCCATACAAATATAGTTGCTATACTTAATAACAACATACTGAATAACTTTTCCATTGTGAGAAGTCTCCTTTAAAGATAATATCATTTTTATCAGAAAATTCTTACAAATTAACTACTATCATTTAATTAAATAGAGATTTTCTCGCTACAATTATATAAAATAAGATATAATAGACCATATAAAGGAGAATATGAATTATGGTACCAGTTATGAGTTTCTGGCCAAGCGTATATAACAGAATAAAAAATAAAACCAAATTTTTTGAATATCGTAGAACATTTCCTAAAGATTGCTCGTTTGCTTATATGTATGTTAGTAAACCAATAAAGTCAATTTGTGGAATAATATATTTTGGAGAAAAGTATACTCTGGATGAAATGAGAAGTAGTTTTAAGGGAAATGTAGAAATGCTGAAGCAAATTAACTCAAATCCTCCGACATACAGATATGCACTAGAAATTATAGGTTTCCAAGAAATACAACCTATTACCTTACAAGAATTGAGAGAAAATATATCGAATTTTGTACCCCCGCAATCTTACTTGTTGCTTGAAAATAACTTGAGTTTAAAAAGTTATATTGAAGATAATATACATGTGGTTGGAAAAAAGTTAGAAATTTAACAGACTGTAGATACGGGCGTGTGTGCACGGATAGAGCACATACGCCCGTATTGTTTTTGTGTACAATAGATTCATAATAGCAAGGAGAAATCAATGACTAAAAAATTATTTGATGATATTGTAGCTCAGCTAGTTGATTATGAAAGGAGAAATCGAGGTGATACTCTAGAACACATAGCCAAATTACTACATGTTGATAATGACTATGTTAGAAAAATCAATTCGGCAAGAGATGCGAGACATTATTCCATATACCACCTTTTTATTCTATCAAGAGAATGGAAGATAAGTTTAGATAGACTTATGCCTTCAAGCATTTCCACAATTAAACAGCTAACACAGTACAAAGACTATGATGAATCTCAATTTCATAAACTACTTTTAGAGATTGAAAAGGAACTAAAAACTCAATAGAAAGATTAACTTATGACTACTATTAATCCATTAGAAGAACTTAAGTCTATTTTCAAAACAATTCAAGATGCAGGTTGGCATGAAAGCCATAGAAAAGGGAATACAGGCATTGGAAAAACTTTTGAAGATTTATTAGATAAAGAAGAAGATAATAAAGATTTGCCAGATTTTTATGATATTGAAATTAAGACACATGATGAAGGAGGAGTGTCCTTAGTAACATTATTTACAAAATCGCCATCTAATCCTAGAGGAGCCAATACATATTTAAGAGAGAAATTTGGTAAATATGATGAATTTGGAAACAAAATATTACACCAAACAATTTCTGCTACTCAACCAACAACAAGTAATGTTTATGATTATTCCTTCCAAGTTAGTGTAGACTGGGAAAATGAAAGGGTATACATTGTTGTATATGATAAGTTCGGAGAATTGATTGATGGTCATATTTTTTGGACTTTTAGAGACATGGAAAATCAACTTAAACGGAAACTAAAAAAAATTGCTTTAGTTTCAGCTAATAAAAAAGAAGAGGAAGGTATTGTATATTATAAATATAACTCAATACGACTTATCACTGGATTAAATATTATTAGTCTAGTTGAAGCTATTGATCAAGGAGATGTAAAAATTGATATTCGAATTGGTGCATATAAGAGTGGCAAAAACAAAGGAAAAACACACGACCATGGGACTGGGTTCCGTATCTCTGAAAGAAATCTTGTAAAGTACGCAGAAATCATTGATATTTAAAAAGGGCACAACAGCCCTTTTTATTTTTTTCTTAAAACAACAATATATTCATGCTTCATAGTAGAGACTTTTTTCCCTTTTCCATTAGAAGGTGAGGTCTTGCTAGGCATTCTTTTATTTATTATATCACGTACTATTGTTTTTTCATGGATAAATCCATATTTTTCGAACATTCTTGCAGTGATTATATCAGTAGGTAATTCAACATCTCTTACCCGTCGATTCCCAACCACATAAACAACATGTCCTCCGTGTTTAACAATATTAGCTACATTCTGTATAGAGTCTTCATAATCTTTATAAAAGGATAGTACAGAAGGTATACGCTTGTTTTTTTCACAAACTTCTTTAGTTTTAATTTCTTCAATAGCTGAGTCCAATTCCGAGATACCAAAGGAAATATTCTCTTTTAATGAGGTCCCCCCCATTAATTTTTAATCAATCCTAATTGATTCTGGATTCTCTAACCATTCGTTTGCTAAACGAGAAAATTGTCCGTAAGCAACGGTGGTTCCACTATCACCATACGGAGGGGAAGTAACAACCAAATCAACACTTTCTGAATTTAAATTATAATCTGTTAACGCAAAATTGTGAATGGCTACTTTTGTTTTAGACTTCTGAAAATTTGTTTCACTATAAAAGTCTTTTAACTGATTAAAAGACTTTAATAGTTTACTTGAAAAAATTGAAATAGTATCTGGGTTAAAGTTATCACGTTTACTCTGTGCGATACGATATAATTTAAACTCTCCATTTCGTGTTAAAGAAACTTCACGTACCGTCTCGGAGAAAATAAGTTTAAAAAAGAGTTGATTATTGAGATTAGGCATATTAAAAATAAGTTCCCTTAACCTTGATAAATCGTCAATTTGTTCTTTTTTAAACCATGATTCTAAAATGTTGAAAGTAGGTGTAGAATAATCAGTTATGTTAGCTAAATTAAATTCAAAATTCCTTATTTCTTTTTTTAAATCTTTTAAGTCATATTTAGTAGATTTCGCTTGTGAAATTAGTACAGCTAAAGGGTTCAAATCAAATCCAACAACTTCTTGAACATTTTCAACAATACTCTCCAAGATAGTAGTTCCAGACCCCATGTAAGGGTCTAAAATTACTGAGAACTCATCACAATATTCACGGATAAAAGTTCGTGCAATTAAGGGCATCATCATTGCAGGGTAAGAATGAATGGTGTGAATATATTCACTCATGCTGAATTCTTCAAAATTCCAACTTTTATCATATATTCGTTTGAATTTGTTTAAATTTGTCATGTAATCCTCCGTAATTTAACTATCTATAACTATAACAAAAATCAATTTTTTAAATTTTTTTTTATTTATAATTTTTTTATTTTATAATTTTATTAAAATAAAAAAAAAAAATATTATAAAATTTAAAAAAAAAAAANNATAACATGGTTAAGGGGAGAAAGTATCCCGATTTTTGGTTTTAAGTCTTTATAAATTTTAGGTATATTTTAAAAAGGAGGAATAAATATGATTTCTGGAAGCTGTCTTTGTGGTTCGGTAAAATATGAATCTGACCAATTGGTCGGTCCAATAGTATTTTGCCACTGTTATTTTTGTCGAAAGAGCTCTTCTAGTGCTTTTTCTAGTAATTCAACTGTTGAAAGAAAGACACTTAAAATTATTGAGGGAGAGGATAATATTCATATCTATGAATCATCACCGGGAAAGTTACGCTATTTTTGTTCAAATTGTCATACTCAACTTTTTCACGTTAAAGAAGGATTGGATACTGTTACTATCAAGTTAGGTACGGTTGACACAATCACACAGGATATCAGCCAAATTGAGAAATTCCACATAAATTGTGAATCAGATAGAGAGTTAACTGATTACGAAAATCTTCCTAAATATGATTTGACGAAAATTTAATGAATGATAGATGTCATACTTAATTGGTTTTAATCCAATCAGACAAAAATCAGACAAAACACACTTTTGGACAAGAAAAAAGCCTTTGAAACGTTGATTTCATAGACTTTCTGTATGTTGTCTTATTTTACTTCTGTAAAAACCACGTGTTTACGCAATTTTTGTGAGTATTTTTTCAATTGAAGACGGTCTGGGGTGTTACGTTTGTTCTTTGAAGTGAGGTACAAGCGTTCACCAGATTCTTTGTGTTCAAGTGTAATGTTTACGCGCATCTGTTTCCTCCTTCTTATTCGCCAGCTTTAGCGATTTTGCGTCCTTTGTAGTATCCTTTAAGAGATACACGGTGAGAACGTGAATAATCACCTGTAGTTTCGTCGAATTTTACAGTTGGTGCTGTCAATTTGTAGTGTGTACGGCGTTTGTTTTTCTTCGCTTTTGATGTGCGACGTGCAGGTACTGCCATTTATCTGTTTCCTCCAAAAAGTATTTTGATTTTCATCAACTTAAACATAATAACACATCTTCTCTGTAAAGTAAAGTTACTTGACAA
>DIXV01000104.1:9325-22590 GCA_002436115.1 Streptococcus sp. UBA6071
GCAAAATGAAAAGGCGGTCAGAATGACACGCCTTTTCAGGAGATTTATGAAAAAGTTTAGGATTGGATATAGTATAATAAGATTCCCTTAAATAAATCTTAACTGGAAAATAGTATTTTAGCTATTGGGGAATAAGAAAATAACAGTTGAAACTTAATCTAATTCATGGCTTGGGAAGGACGGTATTTTATGGTAGAATAAGGAGAACTACTTTTGAAAAGGAACATTTATGACATTACAGAAACCCAAGGGAACCCAAGATATTTTACCATCTCAGGTCAAAAGATGGCAGTATGTGGAAGAACTGGCACGAAAGATTTTTGGCAGATACAATTATGGGGAAATCCGGACCCCAATCTTTGAACACTATGAGGTCATTGCACGTTCTGTAGGGAATACGACCGATATTGTCACCAAAGAGATGTATGACTTTCATGATAAGGGAAATCGGCACATCACCCTACGTCCAGAAGGGACAGCTCCAGTTGTGCGTGCCTATGTTGAAAATAAACTGTTTGCGCCAGAGGTGCAAAAACCTGTCAAGGCCTATTATATGGGCGCCATGTTTCGCTACGAACGTCCTCAAGCGGGACGCTTAAGGGAATTTCATCAGCTAGGAGTGGAGTGTTTTGGCTCCAAAAATCCAGCGACAGATGTTGAGACCATAGCTATGGCTGCTCAATTTTTTAAGGAATTGGGGATTGAAGGCGTCAGCCTGCACCTAAATAGCCTTGGAAACACAGAGAGTCGGCAGGCGTATCGACAAGCCTTGATTGATTACTTGATGCCTTTACGTGACAGTCTCTCTAAAGACAGTCAAAGACGCTTAATCGAAAATCCCTTGCGTGTCTTAGATAGCAAGGAAAAAGAGGATAAACTAGCAGTGGAAAATGCGCCCTCTATCTTAGATTATCTAGATGAGGAGAGTCGCAAACATTTTGAATCGGTCTGCTCCATGCTCGAAAGCCTTGATATTTCTTACCAGATTGATACGCGGATGGTGAGGGGACTTGATTATTATAACCATACCATTTTTGAATTTATTGCAAAGGTGGATAAAGCAGACTTGACCATCTGTGCAGGAGGGCGTTACGATAATTTGGTGGCGTATTTTGGTGGTCCAGAAACAGCTGGTTTTGGTTTTGGTCTCGGCTTAGAACGCCTCCTTCTGGTTCTTGAAAAACAAGCGATCGCTCTGCCTTTTGAAGAGGGCTTGGACGCCTATTTAGTTGTCCTTGATGAGAAGGCAAATGCTAGTGCCTTGAAGTTGGCACAGACCTTGCGTCAGCAGGGGTTCAAAGTTGAGCGTGATTATCTTGGTCGAAAGATTAAGGCGCAATTTAAATCTGCGGATGTCTTCAGAGCTAAGACAATTATCACTTTAGGAGAAAGTGAAGTTGAAGAAAAGCAAGCCACTATTAAAAACAACCGAACACGGGAGGAAGTTCTTGCTGGTTTTGAAGAGTTGGAGACGAATTTTGCACGAATTTTAAAGAGGCTGTCTCTTTGAGGCAAAAGCACAACTGATATTTTAGTCAAACTCCCTCAAGGGGAGACTTGAAAAACCCAAAATGCGTATTTATATCAAGATATGGATATGATAGAATAAAAGGTAGAGAAACTAAATGGAGAAAAATAGATGAAACGTTCAATGTATGCCGGGCGTGTGCGGCAGGAGCATATCGGTCAAACACTTACTTTGAAAGGTTGGGTCGCTCGTCGTCGGGACCTTGGTGGCTTGATTTTTATTGACTTGCGTGATCGAGAAGGTATCATGCAGCTAGTGATTAACCCTAAGACAAGTCCAAAGCCTGTTGTTGCCATTGCTGAAAGCCTAAGAAGTGAATTTGTCATAGAAACGACTGGTCTTGTCGAAAAGCGTGAACAATCCAATGACAAGCTTTCCACAGGAGCAGTTGAGCTGAGAGTAACAGAGCTAACGGTTTTAAATACCTCAAAAACAACACCTTTTGAAATTAAGGATGGCATTGATGTTGCCGATGATACACGGCTACGTTACCGTTACTTAGACCTGCGCCGTCCAGAGATGTTGGAAAATTTTAAGCTAAGGGCTACTGTCACGCACTGCATTCGGCAGTATTTGGACGGTTTGGACTTCATTGATGTAGAAACCCCTATGCTAAGTAAATCAACACCTGAGGGGGCTAGGGATTATCTGGTGCCGAGTCGTGTTAACCAAGGGCATTTCTATGCTTTGCCACAAAGCCCTCAAATAACCAAACAGCTCTTAATGAGTGCTGGCTTTGATCGCTACTATCAAATCGTCAAGTGTTTTCGGGATGAAGATTTACGGGGGGATCGCCAACCAGAATTTACGCAGGTTGATTTAGAAACGTCTTTCTTGAGCCAAGAGGAGATTCAAACTCTGACAGAAGGCCTTCTTGCAAGGGTAATGAAGGAAGTTAAGGGAATAGAACTTTCGCTGCCTTTACCTCGTATGACTTATGCAGAGGCCATGAACCGTTATGGCTCAGATAAGCCTGACACTCGATTTGAGATGTGTCTGCAAGAGATAACGGAACTTGTCAAGACGAGCGACTTCAAGGTCTTCTCTCAAGCTCCCGCTGTCAAGGCGATTGTTGTCAAAGGGGGAGCTGATAAGTACTCTCGTAAAGACATTGATAAACTAACAGACTATGCTAAGCAATTTGGTGCTAAAGGCCTAGCCTGGGTCAAGTTTTCTCAAGGAGAGTTTGCAGGACCGATCGCTAAGTTCTTAACAAACTTGACAGGCGACTTGACAGAGCGTTTACAGTTAGTTGACAAGGACTTGCTTCTCTTTGTAGCAGATGACCTAGAGGTTGCTAACCAAACATTAGGAGCCTTGAGGGTTCGAATCGCAAAAGACAATCAGCTCATTGATGAAAAAGCCTTTAACTTCCTTTGGATTGTTGATTGGCCCATGTTTGAGTGGTCAGAAGAAGAAGGACGCTACACCTCTGCCCATCATCCCTTCACCCTTCCAACAGAGGACAGCGCAGACCATCTTGAAGGTGACTTGAGTCATGTGCGTGCTATCGCCTATGACATTGTCCTCAATGGCTACGAACTAGGGGGTGGGAGCCTTCGGATAAACCAACGCCACTTGCAAGAGCGCATGCTCAAGGCCTTAGGTTTCTCTGATGAGGAGGCTAAAGAGCAGTTTGGCTTCCTTTTAGAAGCTATGGACTATGGTTTTCCGCCACATGGGGGCTTAGCCCTCGGGCTTGACCGCCTAGTTATGCTCTTAGCAGGCAAGGACAATATTCGTGAAGTCATCGCCTTTCCTAAAAACAATAGAGCAAGTGATCCAATGACACAAGCCCCAAGTTTGGTGGCAGCTAACCAATTAGAGGAGCTAGCTCTTCAGGTGAATGAAAAAGATGAAGAATAATACCTATTACCGTTATGCTCGGAAAAAACTTTTTAAGCTAGCTAGTAAACATGAATTTTTAAAGGTTCTAACGAGTATTTCAAGGGAGAAATACGCCGAACGCTTATCTGGCTCGATCATCTATGGTCTGCTGTCAGCATTGGCTATCAATGTTTTTTATGAACCAAGTGGGGTTTATTCTAGCGGTGCAACGGGTTTAGCCCAAATTATTTCAACGCTTTCAGAGCGTTTCTGGCAGCTGAATATTCCTATCTCTCTAGGCTTTTATGCAATCAATATTCCCTTATTGATTACCGCATGGTATAAAATTGGGCATAAATTTACAGTCTTTACCTTTATCACGGTTAGCTTTAGTGCTCTTTTTATCCAATTCGTCCCACATTTGACTTTGGTTGATGACCCCTTGATGAATGCTATTTTTGGGGCTATTGTAATGGGGGCTGGTATTGGCTATGCTTTGAGAAATAATGTTTCTAGTGGTGGGGCTGACATTGTCAGCATTTTGGTTCGGAAAAAAACGGGCAAGAATGTGGGGGTGACCTCAACAGCTATCAACATAGGCATCACCATGATGGCTGGCGTCCTTTTTGGTTGGGAATATGCCCTTTATTCCTTGGTTTCAGTATTTGTGGTTGGTCAATTAACCGATGCGATTTACATTAAGCAAAAGCGGATGCAGGCGACCATCATCACCAACCAACCCAAGCGAGTGATTGCTAAAATCCATAAAAAACTTCATCGAGGTGTTACGATTATCAATGAGGCAGAAGGCGCCTATGCTCATGAGAAAAAGGCTGTCTTAATCACCATTATAACTCGGGCAGAGTTCAATGATTTTAAATACCTTATGAAAAAAGCTGACCCAAATGCTTTTATCTCTGTTGCAGAAAATGTTCAAATTATTGGGAAGTTTGTTGAGGACGATTAGTCTCTCATTTTTAAGAGATAAGCTTAGAGTGAGGGGCTTCAAAAGTCATGGAAAGGACAATAAGAAATGACGACACTTCGTTTTGTCTATATTAGTTTGAGTGGAAATACGACCTCCTTTGTTAAGCGCTTGAGTCAATATTTGAAAGAAAAGCATGAGGCTATTGTAATTGAGACACTTGACATCAAGGAAAGCCTCAAATCAAATCAGTCCTTTTTTGCTATGGAGGGGGCTTTTGTCGCCTTTTTGCCAACCTACTTAGAGGGGGGCAATGGTGTGGATACGGGCGATCAGGAAATCTTAACGACTCCTTTAGGTGATTTTATTGCCTTTGCTGATAATTATAAACAGTGTTTGGGGATTATAGGTTCAGGGAATCGCAATTTTAACAACCAGTATTGTTTGACGGCAAAACAATACAGTCAACGTTTTGGTTTTCCCGTCTTGGATAATTTTGAAATGCGGGGAATGCCAGGAGATATAAAACGGATTGCGGGCTGTATAGAGCGTTTATATGCCATCTAGTTTAATATTTATTTAAGTCTAACAGACTATAATAAATCAAGTTTTCTAAGCAAATAAGGAGAAAAAATGACCATTTTAATTACAGGCGGTGCAGGCTATATTGGGAGCCACACGGTTGTTGAACTGTTGTCCTCAGGTTTTGATGTTGTAGTTGTTGATGATTTTTCCAACTCGTCGCCCGAGGTTTTGCAGCGTTTGAAACGGATTACCGGCCGAGATATCACCTTTCATGAGGGGTCTATTTTAGATAAAGCATTTTTACGTCAAGTCTTTAAGCAGTACACTTTTGAGTCGGTCATTCACTTTGCAGCGTTTAAAGCTGTTGGTGAATCTGTGGAGAAACCACTTATGTACTACCACAACAATATTACAGGGACTATCTCCCTGCTTGAGGTCATGACTGAGGTAGGAGTGAAGAATATTGTCTTTTCGTCATCAGCAACGGTTTATGGCATGAATAATCCTGTTCCTCTCCTAGAAGAGATGCCAACGTCTGCTACCAATCCGTATGGCTACACCAAGGTGATGATGGAGCAAATCTTAAACGATGTGGCCCACTCTGATCCAGCCTGGTCGGTGACGAACCTACGCTACTTCAATCCCATTGGTGCACATGAATCAGCCTTAATCGGTGAAGCGCCTAATGGAATCCCTAATAATCTTATGCCTTACCTCACACAGGTAGCTGTCGGCAAACGGGAAAAACTATCTGTTTTTGGCAATGACTATGATACACCAGACGGTACAGGGGTTAGAGATTATATCCATGTTGTTGACTTGGCCAAGGGACATGTTCTTGCAGTGAAAAACAACTTAGCTAAATCAGGGGCTAAGGTTTATAACTTGGGGACAGGAAATGGCTATAGTGTGCTTGACTTGGTTAAGACTTTTAAAGCTGAAAATGGGGTAGAAATTCCCTATGAGATTTGCCCGAGACGTGCAGGTGATATCGGGGTTTGTTATGCGGATGCAGAGAAAGCCAAGTCTGAACTGGGCTGGGTTGCTGAAAAGAATCTAGCAGACATGGTGCGTGATTCTTGGAATTGGCAGAGAAAAAATCCAAATGGGTATGACAAAGCGTCCTTATAAGGCGATGAATAATGTAATAAAAATCTAAAAAAGGTTAGGAACACGGATTCCTAGCCTTTATTTGTTAACATTAGTTGGTTTCCGTAGGAGGACTAAAAAACCACCAGCATGCTGGTGGCGAATCATGTCAGATGTGGACGGTACTTTAGTGCTGTGGTCAAATGTCTGTTTACATTTGATCAGGCGCTTCAATTCCTAGAAGGCGTAAGCTTTCTTTGAGGACAGTTGCTGTGGCATAACTAAGAGCTAAGCGGCTTTCACGTTCAGGGCTCTCATCTAGAATACGGGTATGAGCATAAAATTTGTTAAAGGCCTGAGCGAGATTGAGTGCAAACTTGGCGATAATCGAAGGCTCAAACTTATCAACAGAACGTTTGATGGTTGTCGGAAAGGCTTGGAGTAGGGAAATGATGTCCCAGCTTTCAGCATCCTCTAGGCTGTAGGTCTGGCTAGAATCAGGCCTGTAGCTGGCTTTTCGTAAGATGGATTGGATACGAGCATAGGCATATTGAACATAAGGGCCTGTTTCTCCTTCAAAAGAAACCATAGCTTCTAAATCAAAATCGTAGCCGTTATTACGATCGGTCTTAAGGTCATAAAATTTAATGGCACCAATACCAACTGCGTGGGCAACCGCTTTTTTATCCTTCAAGTCAGGGTTTTTAGCTTCAATCTGCTTTTCAGCCCGCTTGATGGCCTCGCTAATCGTAGATTCTAGCAGAATAACATTGCCTTTACGTGTTGATAATTTTTGCCCGTTTTTGGTGACAAGGCCGAAGGAAACGTGGGTAAGGTCTTGACTCCAGTCGTAACCCATTTCCTTGAGGACAGCCTTAAGTTGTTTGAAATGGGCGGCTTGCTCTTGCCCAACAACATAGATGATTTTTGAGGCATCGTAAGTTTGTTTACGGTAGAGGGCAGCAGCCAAATCACGGGTGATGTAGAGAGTTGCCCCGTCGGATTTTTTAATGAGTGCGGGATGGTCAATGCCGTGGTTTGTTAAGTCAACTACCAAGGCGCCTTCAGACTCGACCAGAAGGTTTTTAGCAGATAAGATTTCCACAACATTAGCCATTTTATCATTGTAAAAGGCTTCTCCGTTCAAACTATCAAAAGAGACGCCCATTTGATCATAGATGCGATTGAATTCCAAAAGGCTTTCATCACGGAACCACTGCCAGAGTTCCATGGCTTCGGGGTCTCCATTTTCCAGTTTTCGAAACCACAATCGAGCGTCATCGTCGTATTCAGGATGGTTCTTGAGGTCTTCATTGATACGAACATAAAGTTTTAGAAGTTCGGTGATAGGATTGGCTTCGACAGCTTCCTTGCTCCCCCAAAGTTTGTAGGCAACGATTAAGAGCCCAAATTGTTTGCCCCAGTCGCCAAGGTGATTGACTTTGACGGTTTGATAACCGATTTTTTGAAAAAGATTTGAAAGAGAATCACCAATAACTGTCGAACGGAGGTGACCAACGGAGAAAGGTTTGGCAATGTTTGGCGAAGAAAGATCAATGACGACACGTTTGTTCTGGCCGATGCTTTCTTGTCCGTAGGCTGCTCCTTTCTCAAGGATGGTATGCAAGGTGTGGTTGGATACTTGAGCCTTATCTAAGAAAAAGTTAACATAAGGTCCTGTTGCGACAACCTTGCTAAAGCCTTCCCCATTGACCTGTTCAGCGAGTTCAGTTGCAATCGCCTGAGGGGACTTACGGAACTGCTTGGCCAAAGAAAAAGCTGGGAAGGCAAGGTCTCCTAAATCCCTTGATTTAGGTATTTCTAATAAGTTTAAAATGGTCTCTTGCTGTAAATCAGGAATCACTGCAGCTAAACTCAGTGCTGCACGTTGTTTATTATCCATGAGGAATCTCCTTTAAAGTCTCTTTTTCTATTTTAACACAAAATTTTTTAAAAACAGTGTCTTAGGATGAAAAATCCTTGCTTTTTTGGTATAATTTCTCATAGAATAGTGAAAATGGAGTTAAAGATGCATAAACATGAACGTCATCAGTTGATTAAAGAAATGGTGAGGAGAGAGACGATTGCGACACAAAAGGATATCCAGCATAAGTTGGAAGCACAAGGTGTAGAAGTCACTCAGACAACATTATCACGCGATTTGAGAGAGCTAGGGCTTATTAAGGCTAGAGAAAAAGGCCATTCTTACTATATTTTACCTGAGGATGAAGAAGGTAGAAGTTTCATTCAGCAAATAAGAAGCTATGTCCACAAGATTGAACGTGCAAGTTTTGTCTTGGTTTTACATACACGTTTGGGTGAGGCAGGAGTAGTCTCCAATATAATTGATAGTGAACAGGTAGCCCATATTTTAGGGACAGTGGCTGGTGCAGATACCCTTTTGGTTATCTGTCGAGATGAAGCCACTGCCAGCCATTTAGAGACCGAATTAAACGTGACCCCGTCTTAGATGAGGAGATAAAAATGACAAAAAGTAAAATTTCACCTGGCATGCAACAGTATCTGGATATTAAAGCCAATTATCCAGATGCTTTTTTGCTTTTCCGTATGGGAGATTTCTATGAACTTTTCTATGATGATGCTGTTGAGGCGGCTCAGATTTTAGAGCTGACCTTGACTAGTCGGAATAAAAATGCAGAACAGCCAATTCCTATGGCAGGGGTTCCCTATCACTCTGCTCAGGCTTATATTGATACTTTAGTGGATTTAGGGCATAAGGTGGCTATTGCCGAACAGATGGAAGATCCCAAGCAGGCTGTTGGAGTTGTTAAACGTGAGGTTGTTCAAGTCATCACCCCAGGAACGGTAGTGGATTCTAGTAAGTTGGATAATGAAAATAACTTTCTCATTTCGCTAGATTACGATGGGCAGTCTTTCGGCTTAGCTTACATGGATTTGGTGACGGGGGAATTTTATGTTACCAGTATGGATGATTTTGCCAGTGTAACAAGCGAGATTCGAAACCTTCGTGCGCGGGAACTTGTTATTGGTTTTGAATTATCAAAGGAACAAGAAGAGGTATTGTCTCGCCAGATGAGCTTGCTTTTATCTTACCAAGAAGAAGAAACGTCTGACAGTCAACTACTTGATACAAGTCTATCAGCTCTGCAATTGTCATCGGCAGGAAAGTTGTTGGCTTATGTTGAAAAAACACAGCTACGCGAGCTTAACCATCTCAAGCCGATAAGAACCTATCAGGTACGCGATGTTCTCCAAATGGATTATGCTACAAAAGCTAGTTTGGATTTATTAGAAAATGCTCGAACAGGAAAAAAGCAAGGGAGTCTTTATTGGTTCTTAGATGAAACGAAAACGGCCGTAGGAATGCGACTACTACGCTCATGGATCAACCGCCCATTAATCAACCGTCTACAGATTGAGAAGCGAGAACAGGTTGTAGAGGTTTTTCTTAATCATTTCTTTGAGAGAGCTGACTTGACAGAGACACTTAAGGGGGTCTACGATATTGAACGTCTGGCTAGCCGAGTCTCTTTCGGCAAGTCAACCCCTAAGGATCTTTTGCAACTAAGTCACACTCTAGGTAGGGTTCCTCAGATAAAGGAAGTTCTGAAACAGATGGACCATCCTGGTTTAGCTGAGTTGATTTCGGGCTTAGATGAGCTACCAGAACTTCATGCTTTTATCAGCACAGCGATTGATGAAAACGCCCCAGTAACCATTAGCGAAGGCAATATCATCAAGACAGGGTTTGATGATGGGCTGGATCACTATCGCCGTATTATGCGAGATGGGACGGCCTGGATCCTTGAACTGGAGGCACGAGAGCGTGAAGCGACGGGCATAACGCATCTCAAGATTGACTACAACAGGAAGGACGGTTACTATTTCCATGTGACCAATTCCCAGTTGTCACATGTGCCTGACCATTTTTTCCGAAAAGTTACCCTGAAAAATTCGGAGCGTTATGGTTCGGAAGAGTTGACCCGATTGGAGGGGGAGATCCTAGAGGCGCGTGAACAATCAGCTAATCTAGAATACGCTATCTTTATGCGGGTTCGTAAGGAAGTGGAAAAATACATCCAGCGTTTGCAAGCTCTGGCTCAAACCATTGCTGAAGTGGATGTTTTACAGTCTTTTGCGACAGTTGCAGAAAGACAACACTTAGTCAAGCCAGATTTTACTGACGAGCGTTCTATTAACATTGTTAACGGACGTCACGCTGTCGTTGAAAAAGTTATGGGACATCAGGTCTACATCCCTAATCATATCCATATGGATCCTCATACGGCGATTCAACTAATTACCGGGCCAAATATGAGCGGAAAATCCACCTACATGCGGCAACTGGCAGTTATTGTTATCATGGCGCAAATCGGTTCTTACGTTCCAGCTGAAAAAGCCAGCCTCCCCCTCTTTGATGCTATTTTTACAAGAATTGGTGCGGCAGACGATTTGGTTTTAGGGCAATCCACCTTTATGGTGGAGATGATGGAGGCTAATAAAGCCATTCGTCTGGCAACACAAGATTCTCTTATTCTTTTTGATGAACTAGGACGAGGGACTGCCACTTACGATGGCATGGCTCTAGCCCAATCCATTATTGAATACATTCACCATCATGTTGGGGCAAAGACCCTGTTTGCAACCCATTACCACGAATTAACAGCTTTGAGCGATAGCTTGGCGGAACTGGTTAATGTCCACGTTGCCACATTAGAGAAGAATAACCAAGTCACCTTCCTCCATAAAATAGCCTCTGGTCCAGCGGATAAGTCTTATGGGATCCATGTCGCCCAAATTGCTGGTTTGCCGAGGTCTTTATTGGATCGGGCCAGTTACCTTCTCAAAACACTTGAGGCACAAGCTATTCGCCCTAATCTAGAGAAATCAGAGGAGTCAGAAATCGTTGAACAAGTTGATCTTTTTGCAACGACTGAAGAGCACCCTGTCTTGGTGGAACTCCGTAACTTAGATCTCAATAACATGACGCCCATAGAAGTTATGACTCGGTTAACAGCTTTAAAAGATTTGCTAGACGAATCTGAGAACTTGTAAGCTCTTCTGACTTGTGTTCTCCTCAAACAAGCCTTTTATGATATAATAATCTCATGTCAAGAATTTTAGATAGTGAACTATTAGGGGACGAGCAGGAGGTTGAACGCACCCTTCGCCCCCAGTATTTAAGAGAATATATCGGCCAAAACAAGGTCAAGGAACAATTGAAGATTTTTATCGAGGCAGCCAAACTTCGGGAGGAGGCTTTGGATCATGTCCTTCTTTTTGGTCCGCCTGGACTGGGAAAGACGACCATGGCTTTCGTCATTGCTAATGAACTAGGGGTGAATCTTAAGCAGACTTCTGGCCCAGTGATTGAAAAATCAGGTGATTTGGTAGCGATCCTAAACGATTTGGAGCCTGGGGATGTCCTTTTCATTGATGAAATTCATCGCTTGCCTATGGCTGTGGAAGAGGTGCTTTATAGCGCCATGGAAGACTTCTATATTGACATCATGATAGGAGGCGGCGAAACAGGTCGTAGTGTTCATTTAGACCTCCCTCCCTTTACGTTGATAGGAGCGACCACTCGAGCAGGGATGTTGTCCAACCCTCTACGGGCTCGCTTTGGTATTACGGGTCACATGGCGTATTATGAAGAGTCTGATTTGACAGAAATTGTTGAAAGAACAGCCGATGTTTTTGCGATATCTATTGTTCATGAGGCAGCAAAGGAATTGGCGCGTCGCAGTAGAGGAACCCCTCGGATAGCCAACCGTCTTCTCAAACGGGTAAGAGATTTTGCTCAAATTAGGGGAAACGGCCAAATTGACCAGCCTATCACAGATAAGGCCTTAACCATGTTAGATGTTGACCATGAAGGTTTGGATTATATAGATCAGAAGATCTTACGAACCATGATTGACCTCTACAACGGAGGGCCAGTGGGCTTAGGAACTCTCTCTGTCAATATTGCAGAGGAGCGAGAAACCGTTGAAGACATGTATGAGCCCTATCTTATTCAACGAGGTTTCTTAATGCGAACACGTACAGGACGTGTAGCAACAGACAAGGCTTACAAGCATTTAGGGTATGCTTTGCCGAAGCAGAAGGAGAGAATGTGACAAAAATTTGTTTTGTGTGTTTGGGGAATATCTGCCGTTCGACCATGGCAGAGGCGGTCATGAAAGCCATGACGACTGAAATGGAAATTGAAAGTCGGGGAACTTCGGGATGGGAAAATGGAAATCCGATTCATTCAGGAACTCAGAGAATGTTGCTACAACATGAGATTCCCTTTGATAAAGCTAAGGGAAGCCAACAGATCTCAGGAAAAGATTTTGCCTACTTTGATTACATTATTGGGATGGATGAGCAAAATATTCGGGATCTTCATCGAATGGCTCCGAATGAATACACTCATAAAATCCACCCATTTGAAGAAAAAAGTGTCCCAGACCCTTATTATACGGGTGATTTCGAAAGCACTTATAGGCAGATTACACGCGGTTGTCAACTTTGGTTGGAGACCCTTAATTTAGGGGATTGACTCTGATAGAAAAGGAATGAACAATGTCTCGATTTTTGATTTACATTGCCATGAGTCTAGACGGTTATATTGCCGATGCATCTGGAAGTGTTGATTGGCTAAAGGGCGATGGTAGCGAACCAGATGCGCTAGGAACCTATGCAAGCTTTAGCGAAGGAATAGATACCATTATTCTGGGACGAAAAACCTATGATCAGATTGTTAACGACCTATCACCAGATGTCTGGCCTTATGTGGGGAAGAAGACCTATGTTTTAAGTCACAGCAAGTCCGCTGACCGTGAGGAGGTTTCTTTTACCAATCAGCCTATCCAAGAGTTGGCTGAGGACTTGAAAGCCCAGGCTAAAAAAGACATCTGGATTTGTGGTGGAGCAAATCTGATTAATCAATTCCTTGAAGAAGGGCTTGTTGACCAGCTATGTGTCACGATTGTTCCAGTTATTCTAGGCAACGGGATTCCTCTTTTCGATGAGGGAATAGACACACACCTCTTACAGCTTGTTTCCACAGAGACCTATAACGGCTTTACCGACTTGGTCTACAAGGTTCGATAAGACAAGTAGTCTCGCAAGAGATTGCTTTTTGCTATTCATGGTATAATGATGTTATTATGAAGTGAGGAATACAATGTCAAAAATTATTGAGTTGCCTGAAACATTAGCTAATCAGATTGCTGCTGGCGAAGTCATTGAGCGCCCAGCCAGTGTGGTTAAAGAATTGGTAGAAAATGCCATTGATGCAGGAAGTAGCCAGATTCAAATTCAGGTAAAAGAGTCCGGCCTAGCCAGTATCTCAGTGACAGACAATGGTGAGGGAATCTCACAGGATGATGTTGTTCTCAGCCT
>DIXV01000104.1:22757-25439 GCA_002436115.1 Streptococcus sp. UBA6071
CCAGGATGATGTTGTTCTCAGCCTTCGCCGTCATGCAACAAGTAAGCTCAAAAAACCGTCTGATCTTTTCCGCATTCGCACCTTAGGGTTTCGTGGGGAAGCTTTGCCGTCAATTGCTTCGGTTAGTCAGTTGACTATTGAAACAGCGACAGATAAGGAGCCACATGGGACCATTTTAATTGCCAAAGGGGGAGATGTTCTTAGTCAAGAACCTATTAGCAGGCCTGTTGGGACAAAGATAAGTGTTGAGAATCTTTTTTTCAACACGCCCGCCCGCCTCAAATATATGCGTAGTCAACAGGCAGAGCTGTCCCATATTGTGGATATTGTCAACCGTCTCAGCTTAGCTCATCCCGAAATTGCCTTCACCCTCGTTAGTGACGGCAATGACATGACAAAGACTACGGGAAGTGGTGATCTCCGCCAAGCTGTCGCAGGGATTTATGGTTTGGCAAACGCCAAAAAAATGCTAGAGATTCAGGGTTCTGGTCTGGACTTTGAGTTCTCAGGGTATATATCATTGCCTGAATTAACGCGAGCCAATCGTAACTACCTTACCTTGCTGATAAATGGCCGTTACATTAAAAATTTTCTACTGAACCGAGCTATTATAGAAGGTTATGGTTCCAAGCTTATGGTGGGACGTTTCCCGATAGCGGTTATTGACATTCAGATTGATCCCTATTTAGCAGATGTCAATGTTCATCCGACTAAGCAAGAAGTACGGCTTTCAAATGAGCAAGAATTGATGAAGAGCCTTACGGAGTCCATCAGTCAGGCCTTGAAAACAGAGAATTTGATCCCAGATGCCTTAGAAAATTTAAACAAGGGAAAGACTCGGCTCAAAGATAAGGCCCATCAGACACACTTACCGCTGAAAGACAGCAAGCTTTACTATGATGTCAAAAGACAGGATTTCTTTTTGAAGCCCTCTTCAACAGTATCAGAAAAACCTTTGGAGACTGATATTGGTGAAGAAAAGACCAGCCAAATTGACAACTCTGTCAAGGAAGTTGACAAGGAAAAAGCTATCAGGTTTGCCCAACGACAGCTAGAGGAAAATCAAGATATAGATCATCCAGATTTCTCAAAGAGTGCCCTAGAAAAAGTCTTGTTGCAGTTGGATAAAGAAGAAAAGTCAACCTTTCCAGAGCTAGAATATTTTGGACAAATGCATGGGACCTACCTCTTTGCCCAAGGGCAATCAGGACTCTATATCATTGACCAGCACGCAGCTCAAGAGCGGATAAAATACGAGTACTATCGTCAGGTAATTGGAGACGTTGACAGTAGTCAACAACAACTATTGGTCCCTTATCTCTTTGAGTTTCCAACTAATGACATGATTCTACTCAAGGAACGCATGGATCATCTAAGAGAAGTGGGGATTTATCTGGAAGAGTATGGGGAGCAACAGTTAATCTTGCGTGAACACCCTATCTGGTTGGATGAGGCTGAAATCGAGAGTGGGATCTATGAGATGTGTGACATGTTGTTGTTAACAAACGCTGTTTCTATCAAGAAGTATCGAGCGAAACTGGCTATTATGATGTCCTGTAAACGCAGTATTAAAGCTAACCACAGCCTAGATGACTATTCTGCTAGAGAGCTGCTTAAGGAATTGGCGACTTGTGACAACCCTTATAATTGTCCTCATGGAAGACCAGTTTTGGTCAATTTAAGCAAGTCGGACATGGAAAAGATGTTCCGCCGTATTCAGGAAAACCATCAGTCGCTCAAGGATCTTGGAAAATATTAAAAGGACACCTCAATTTAGAGGAACTAAGACCAAGGCAGAAAAAGGTGTTAGGACGGGTCTGTTAACCTTGGTTGGACTGAGATTTCTTATCCCATTAAACGCCCTTATCTACTAACTTTTTCTCTTCTAATTTTGATACAATAAGGTGACAAAGGAGAATGCATGTACGCCTACATAAAAGGAAATTTAAGTAAAATCACAGCGAACCATCTCGTTGTTGAAGTCGGAGGTCTGGGCTACATAATCCATGTTGCCAACCCCTATAGTTTTTCAGCTCAAGTAAACCAAGATGTGCGTATCTATCTTCACCAAGTGATTCGAGAAGACGCACACCTTCTGTATGGTTTTCATACAGAGGAGGAAAAGGCCGTCTTTCTTAATCTTATCTCTGTTTCAGGGATAGGGCCAACAACCGCCTTAGCTATTATTGCAGTAGATGATAACGATGGATTAGTTCAGGCTATAGATAAGAGTGATGTTGCCTACCTCACAAAGTTTCCTAAGGTCGGTAAAAAGACCGCTCAACAAATGGTTCTTGATCTCGCTGGTAAGATTGTTGCCACCCCTGAAGGTCTAAGAGAGAATCTTAAGAAGACATCAGTCAGTGACAATCAAGCTCTGGATGAAGCTATGGAAGCTATGGAAGCCTTAGGCTATAAAGCTAAGGAACTCAAAAAAATCCGATCCTTTTTTGAGGGGACACAAGATAGCGCTGAGAATTATATTAAACAAGCTCTTAAAATGCTCATTAAATAAGAAAGGGGTAGCAGATGAACCGTTGTCAATGGATTGCTCATTCAAAGAATCAGAACTATATTGACTATCATGATAAGGAGTGGGGAAAGCCTCTCCATGATGATCAGTCCTTATTTGAACTCTTAATGATGGAGTGCTATCAAACGGGTCTGTCTTGGGAGAGTGTT
>DIXV01000029.1:0-4888 GCA_002436115.1 Streptococcus sp. UBA6071
ATTTGGGAGGCACTAGAGATGGCTCAGGCATCGGATTTTGTTAAGGAAAAGGGCGGATTAGAGGCAGAGGTGGCTTCTTTCGGCCGTAATTTCTCTGGAGGTCAACGTCAACGGTTGACCATCGCGCGGGCTCTTTTGCGACGAACGCCCTTTCTGATATTGGATGATGCGACCTCAGCGTTGGATTACTTAACAGAGGCAAGAGTGTTAGAAGCCATCAAGGATAATCAGGTGCAAACAACCGTGATTATTGTTTCGCAGCGAACGAGAACCTTGCAATTGGCAAATCAAATTTTAGTATTAGATCAAGGACAGCAACTTGATTTAGGAAAGCACGAGGATTTGCTGAGTCGCTCTTCTGTTTATAGGGAAATCCACTTTTCTCAAAGAATGGGAGGTAGTCAATGACATCTGCAAAGAAATCCTCTCATTTTGTTAGTCTTTTGGCGTGTTTCAGCCCTCATATAGGTCTGTTAGTTCTTGCATTCTGCTTCACAATCATTCAGGTAGCTCTAACGGTTTACCTCCCTGTTTTAATTGGTCAATCGGTGGATGCTATCCTGCTTCCAAACAATTGGGCAATTCTCCTCCCTCTTTTATTAAAGATGGGTCTTCTTGTCGGAGTCACTAGTCTTATGCAGTGGTGGAGTCCCTTAATTTACAATCGTCTGATTTACAAAGTAGTAGGACAACTAAGACAGGACGTGCTTTTCAAACTACAAGGTTTACCATTTTCTTATCTAGATCATCAATCAAAAGGCGACCTGCTTAGTCGGGTAACGACAGACACAGATCAACTGACCACTGGTCTTTTAATGGTATTTAACCAGTTTTTCACAGGTTTTCTAACCATTTTAATGACCCTCTTTACGATGATAAGACTGGATGCCTTCATGGCACTAATGGTCATCGGACTGACCCCCTTATCTCTTTTGCTTGCTAATAGCATTGCTAAAAAAAGCTATGCCTTCTATCGGCAACAGATTCAATACCGAGGTCTCCAGACGAACATGCTTTCAGAAGCTCTGGAGCAAGAGGATTTAATCCAGCAGTTTAATGCCCAAAAGGCGTTTTCTAACGATTTCAAAGCAATCACGAAAAGCTATAGTGATGCTTCTTTAAAAGCTATTTACTATGCTTCTACGGTCAATCCTATAACTCGTTTCGTGAATAGTCTCATCTATGCGCTTTTGGCAGGTGTTGGTGTCTTCAGAATTATGGCAGGTGTTTTTTCGGTGGGAGAACTGACAACCTTTCTAAGTTACGCCAATCAGTACACTAGACCCTTCAATGACATTTCAACGGTCTTTGCAGAATTACAGAGTGCTCTAGCTTGTGTTGAACGGCTCTTTGTGATTCTAAACCAAGCAGATCTATCCCGTGAGGAGGGACAACCTCTAGATGGGGAAAAGATAGATGGGGAAATTGTCTTTGAAAATGTTTGTTTTTCTTATGATAAGGATAGAAAGGTGATTCAAAACCTCAATCTTGTCATTCCTCCCAATAGCAGAGTGGCTCTTGTTGGACCAACTGGGGCGGGGAAATCAACGCTCATCAATTTACTTTTGCGATTTTATGAGGTAGATAGCGGGCGAATTTTATTGGATGGTCTTCCAGTGACTCATTATAATCTGGATGATTTTCGTCAACAGATTGGCCTAGTGATGCAGGAGACTTGGCTAAAACCTGCAAGTATTCATGATAATATCGCTTATGGAAAGCCTCAAGCGACACGTGAAGAAGTTATAAGGGCTGCTAAAAAGGCTAAAGCAGATTTCTTTATTAACCAGTTGTCTGAAGGTTATGATACGATGTTAACGGATTCCGATAATGGTCTATCTAAAGGGCAAATTCAGCTCTTGTCCATTGCAAGACTCTTTCTCAAAGAGCCCAAACTCTTGATTTTGGATGAAGCGACGTCATCTATTGACACCAGGACAGAAGGTTTAGTTCAAACAGGATTTGAAAACCTGATGAAAAACAAGACGAGCTTTATCATTGCCCATCGCCTGTCCACCATTGAGACTGCCGACCTTATCTTAGTTATGGTTGCTGGTGAGATTGTGGAGTCAGGTCAGCATGATCAGCTTATGCAAGCAAAAGGGGTCTACTACCAAATGCGCCAAGCAGTTGAAGACCCTAAAGAGACATTTACCCATTAATGTAAAAGATTAGTATGAAAGAAAAAGGAGGGCATATGGCTCTTTTATCTCAAAAGAATGCACGTCATGTATTGGAAGAAATTATTGCACTTTTTCCGGATGCCAAACCGAGTTTAAATTTTCGAAATCATTATGAACTGTTGATTGCTGTTATGTTATCAGCTCAGACAACAGATGTTGCGGTTAATAAAGCGACACCAGCACTTTTTGAACGCTTTCCGAACCCTGAGGCAATTGCCGAATCTAGCATTGAGACTATTATGCCTTATATTTCAAAGTTAGGACTTTATCGTAACAAGGCAAGGTTTATGTATGAGTGTGCAATCCAATTAATAGAGCGCTTTGATAGTCAGGTTCCTCAGACCCGAGAGGAATTAGAAAGCTTGTCTGGTATTGGCCGTAAGACTGCCAATGTCGTCCTTTCCGTTGGTTTTGGGATTCCAGCCTTTGCTGTGGATACCCATGTCTCCAGGATTTGTAAGCACCATAAGATTGTCAAGAAGTCAGCGACGCCTTTAGAAGTTGAAAAGCGCGTGATGGCTGTTTTACCACCAGAACGTTGGTTGCCCGCTCATCAAGCCATGATTTACTTTGGACGTGCCATTTGCCATCCTAAAAACCCAGAATGTGACCAGTATCCGCAATTGTATCAATTTGACAATTCATAACAGGATCTGGAAGAATGAAAAAGGCGACCCTACCTCAATCGGAAAGAATCCGAAAAAGAGAGGGGGTCGTCTTTTCTTTATAGCCCTATTTTCTAGTATGCTGATAGGCCTGTATCATCTTTTTTTGAGGTGTTGCAAAAGGGTAGTAGGAGAAGTCTTCAACAGGAACCCAGAGAAGTTCGCGATCGCTAGTGAGCATGACGGTTTCACTGGTGCCTTCAATTAATTCAATCTGCCACTTTTGATGACTGAAGGTATGACTAATGGTGGAAAACTGTGCCCCCGTCCAAGACGGTTTTAGTTGGTATTCCTCTTCAAAGATCACTTTCTGTGAGGCCACCTCTAAAGGCTTGTCGTCGTTTTCAAAAAGATTGAGTTGTTGACTGTCGTCTTGAACCTCCAGAATAGGAAAAGACCAAAAGCCACCTAGAAGTCTCTCTTCCGTATTTTTCTCCAGCAAGAACTCACCCTCATTATTCTTAATAATAAAGGCTTGTAATGCGATAGGCCGTGGTTTTTTCTTGGGTTTCTTGATAGGGTATTTATCCATTGTTCCGTTCAAGTAGGCAGCGCTGAACGAACGAATGGGGCTTTCCTCGGGTCGTGGCTTTTTAGCGGATTCAATATCTGTTCCTAAATCCATTAGCGCTTGGTTGAAATCGCCAGGACGTTCAGGATCAATAAGGATTTCCATAATTGCTTGAAAAAGTTTGCGATTTTTAGGGTCACCAATGTCATGGTCAACTTCAAAAAGGCGTGCCATGACACGCATGACATTTCCATCAACCGCAGGTTCAGCTAGTCCGAAAGCAATGCTGGCAATAGCGCCAGCCGTATAAGGACCAATCCCTTTAAGGTTTGAGATAGCAGCATAAGTAGTTGGGAATTTCCCTTTGAATTCTGCCATAATTTGTTGAGCAGCAGCTTGCATATTTCGAACCCGAGAGTAATATCCCAAACCTTCCCATGCCTTTAGGAGTTTTTCTTCGGGGGCTTCTGCGAGATCAGCAACTGTTGGAAACCAGTTTAGAAACCGTTCATAATAGGGAATAACCGTCTTAACTTGCGTTTGCTGAAGCATAATTTCAGAAACCCAGATACAGTAAGGATCTTTTGTTCGACGCCAAGGGAGGTCACGTTTTTCTTGATCGTACCAAGCCAGAAGGGTTTTCCTAAAGGAAAAGATTTTCTCCTCGTCCCACATCTCGACGCCATATGTTGTTAAATCTATCATGGAAGAGACATCTCTTTCTTAATAATCTGTTACCGTTTTACGATCCTTAAGTTGACTTTGTTTGCCTTGTCGAGCAAGTAAGACCGTTTTTATATCGTCAGTTGAAACGTCGGCTTCGACTAGCATGACAGCAAGGTGGTAGAGGAGGTCTGCGGTTTCATTAGCAATCTCAAGCTTATTGGCGTTTTTAGCACTGATCACCACTTCGGTAGCTTCCTCACCAACTTTTTTAAGAATTTTGTCCAAACCTTTTTCATAGAGATAATTTGTATAGGATCCTTCTTTGGGTTGCTGTTTACGGTGAAGAGCGTCTTGGTAAAGCGTTTCTAACATCATTTTTCCTTTCCTAGATAAGTTCTTTAAAAAAACAAGACATTTCACCGGTGTGGCAGGCAGCCCCTGTCTGCTTCACGTCAATAAGTAGGCTGTCTTGATCACAATCAGTCCTTATTTTTTTAACTTCTTGGTAGTGACCAGAGGTTGCCCCTTTATGCCAGAGTTCTTGGCGGGAACGACTCCAATACCACATTTGCTTGGTTTCTAAGGTTTTTTGATAGGCTTCTTGGTTCATATAAGCCAGCATAAGGACTTGGCCAGTCTTGTAATCTGTCACAATAACTGGAAGAAGGCCATCTTGCTTTTTGAAGTCCAAGTCTATAGTTGTCATCCTCTCACCTCAATTCCTGCGTTTCTTAGGCTTTCTTTAGTCTCTTTGATTGAAACATGGCCGTAATGGAAGATGGAAGCTGCCAGAGCACCCGTTGCGGAGGTTTCTTTAAAAAGGTCCACGATGTGTGCGCTATTTCCTGCACCTCCAGAGGCAA
>DIXV01000029.1:5053-6205 GCA_002436115.1 Streptococcus sp. UBA6071
ATTTCCTGCACCTCCAGAGGCAATAATAGGAACATCCACTTTTTGAGCCACGGCATTTAACATCTCTATATCAAAGCCTGATTTGGTTCCGTCTTTGTCCATACTTGTTAGAAGGATTTCTCCTGCTCCCAAATCAACAACCTGTTCTACCCATTCCAATAAATCAATACCCGTATCTTTTCGTCCACCTGCTACATAGACGTGCCAGCTATTCTCATCATGCTTCTTAGCATCTATAGCGACAACGACACATTGGCTCCCAAATTTTTGGGCACACTCTGTGATAAGCTGGGGATTGTGAACGGCACTGGAATTAACGGCAACCTTGTCAGCGCCAGCTTTGAGCATTTTATTCATATCAAGGCTTGAACGAATCCCGCCACCAACCGTAAAGGGAATAAAGACTTGTTCAGCAACTGATTGGACAAGTTCAACCATGGTGTCCCGTTCCTCGTGTGTTGCGGTAATATCAAGAAAAACCAGCTCATCACAGCCTGCTTCATAGTAAGCTTTGGCTGAGTCAACGGGGTTGCCAACATCTGTTAGATTGATAAAATTAACCCCTTTAACAACTCGACCATTCATGACATCAAGACAGGGAATAATGCGTTTTTTAAGCATGAGCTATTCTCCTTCAAATTGTTTTAAGTCAGCTAGGCTGATAGTGTTGTTGTAGTAAGCTTTACCGACGATGGCACCTGCAACACCAATGCTTTTTAGACGAACCAAATCAGACAAGTCAGCAATGCCCCCAGAAGCGATGACCTTAGCTGTTGATAGGTGCTCTATGAGGCGTTTGTAATGTTCAAAGTTTGGACCAGTCAGGGTGCCATCACGGTCTACATCGGTATAGACAAAGAGTTCAACCCCTTTTGTTTCCATTTCCTTAGCTAGAGTGAGGTAATCAACACTGCTGGTTTTCAGCCAGCCTTCTGTAGCAACAAAACCCGACTTAGCATCAATACCAACGACAATACGCTTGGGTCCGAATCTATCTAATGCCGTTTTGACGAAATCAGGGTTTTTAATCGCCATGGAACCAATAATGACACGGTCAATCCCAAGTGATAGATAGTCTTCAATCTGCTCAACAGTGCGGATACCACCACCGACTTCAATTCCAAGGCCGGTTTTTTCTTTGATGGACGCAAT
>DIXV01000029.1:6362-13829 GCA_002436115.1 Streptococcus sp. UBA6071
GGCCAGTTTTTTCTTTGATGGACGCAATAAGATCCCGATTAGTTGCACGCCCATCAAGAGCGCCATCTAAGTCTACAAGATGGATAAAGGTGATGCCAGCTTCTTTGAAGCATCTGGCTTGATCCAGCACATCTGGGTTAACCACTGTTTTTTGAGAAAAATCGCCCTTGAAGAGACGTACAGCTTGTCCATCCTTAATATCAATAGCTGGTAGAATTTGCATAGACAACCTCCTTGAATTGTTCTAAAATAGCCAAGCCGACATCACCAGATTTCTCTGGATGAAATTGAACACCAAAGACATTTTCTTTGTGGATCATAGCAGGGATAGGCAGGGAATAGTCGGTGACAACGTCAATATAGGCTTCTGGCACATCTGTGTAATAAGAGTGGACGAAGTAAACGGCTTGCCCCTCTAAGCCTGCTGTTAAGGGGGTATCTTGTTTAACCCTTAAGTCATTCCAACCAGTGTGAGGGACAGGAAAACCGGACTGACTTGGGATAGGACGACAAAGGCCTGGGATAAAACCAAATCCAGATGTCTCTTCGTGTTCTAATCCCTTTTCAGTTAAGAGCTGCATACCAAGACAAATCCCCAAAAGGGGAGTCCCTTGTTCAACTCTTTCTTTGATAAGGTCTACCAACCCTCGTTTTTGCAACTCTATCATTGCTTCAGGATAGGCACCAACTCCCGGAAGGATAAGGCCACTAGCAGACCTTATTTTTTCAGTGTCACTTGATAATTCAGCCTCAACACCTATTTTGTCTAAGGCTCGTAAAACATTGGCAGTGTTTCCTGCATCGTAATCAATCACAATAATCATATTAAAGCATTCCTTTAGTTGAATTGACCCCATCAATTTCAGGGTTAGAAGTAATGGCTTCGCGTAGAGCACGTCCGACCGCTTTAAAAAGACTTTCCACCTTATGGTGATTATTTTTGCCGTGGATAATTTTTAAATGGAGGTTCATCTGGACATTAAAAGCAAGGGCTTGGAAAAATTCTTCAACCAATTCGGTATCAAAGGCTCCTAGTTTAGGATTGTCAAAACAAGCATCAAAGACAAGATAACTCCGACCTGATAGATCCAGACTGGCCATCCCAAGGGTTTCATCCATAGGAACGAAGCTCGTGCCATAGCGATTAATACCTACCTTTTCCCCTAAGGCCTCTTTAATAGCCTGACCCAGAACAATACCTACATCTTCTACTGTATGATGGCTGTCCACATGAAGGTCACCTTCTACTCGAACCACTAGAGATATACGGCTGTGGTGGGAAAAAAGGGTAAGCATGTGATCAAAAAATCCAATACCTGTTTGAATGTCTACAGGTTCCTGGGCATCCAAGTTGAGGGTAAGCTTAATCTTGGTTTCAAAAGTGGTGCGTGTAATATCTGCAGTTCTCATAATGGTCCTTTCTGGTCTTGTGTCTTTATCGTCTTTCTACGCACTTCAATGGCTCTAGCATGGGCAGCTAACCCCTCAGCGTAGGCAAGATTGGTGATGTCTTTTTCTGCATTATTGACAGCAGTCTGGCTGTATTGGATATACTGCATGCGTTTGATAAAATCATGGACGCCTAAAGCAGAGTAAAAACGAGCAGTTCCCGATGTTGGTAGAACATGATTGGACCCAGCGTAATAATCTCCAATAGGTTCAGAGGTGTGGTGACCTAGGAAGATAGACCCCGCATTAGTAATGAGGTCTAAATAATCATAAGCGTTGTCCATAGCAATTTCTAAATGTTCTGGAGCGATATGATTCATCAGGTCAAACATATCGGTAACACTATCAGCAATGATGATACGGCCGTTATCCTTGATAGATGCACGTGCGATTTCTTTTCGAGGTAGGGTTTGAAGTTGTCTATCAATTTCCATTTCAACTTGACTAGCTAAATGACTTGAATTAGTCACTAAAATCGCTCTTGCAAGTTTATCGTGTTCCGCCTGTGAGAGTAAATCGGAAGCTAAATAGACAGGGTTTGCACTGGCATCAGCAATAATACCGATTTCAGATGGGCCAGCAATCATGTCAATGCCAACCAGACCATAAACTTGTTTCTTGGCAGTAGCTACATAAATGTTACCTGGACCAGTAATTTTATCAACTTTTGGAATACTTTGTGTTCCGTATGCCAGAGCTGCAATACCATGTGCCCCACCGACTTGGTAAATGCGATCAACACCAGCCAACTTAGCAGCTACTAGAATAGCAGGCACATACTCTGTTTGTGGCGGTGTAATCATGATGATTTCTTTGACCCCAGCAATTTTGGCGGGGATAACATTCATGAGAACAGAAGAGGGATAAGCAGCAGTACCGCCAGGAACGTAGACGCCCACACGCTCTATCGGACGAATGAGTTGTCCTCGTATAACACCTGGACTGGGGTGGTCTTCGAATCCGACCTCCAATTGGTGATGGTGGTAAGATTCGATATTAGCTTTAGCATTTTTAAGCGCTGATAAAACAGCTGGATCAATGGTATCAAAAGCCTGAGCAATAACAGATTCACTTACTTCAAAATGATCTAAATCAATATGATCAAACCTTAGGGAATAGTCTTTTAATGCAGAATCGCCACGTTGTTGAACATCTAAAAGAATATCTTTTACTGCTTTTTCAACTGCTAGATTCTGATGGTCAAGAGCTTCTTGCTCTTTTTTTAAAATCTGTGAAATCTCCTTGTTGCTTCCTTTTAAATATTTCATTGGAAAGGAACCTCCTGACTACCAACAATGCTTTGGATTTTATGGATAAATGTAATGATATTGGGTTTGTTTTTAATCGCTGCCTTATTGGCGATGAGTCTTGTGGAAATCCGACAAATCGTTTCGTATTCGATAAGGCCATTAGCAACCAAGGTAGAGCCAGTCTCAACGATATCAACGATAGCATCAGCCAAGCCAAGAATTGGGGCAATTTCGACACTTCCTTGGATAGATATGATGTCTACATCTTCCCCTTTTTTAGCAAAGTGTTCTCTTGCTACAGTAGGGTATTTGGTTGCAATGCGCTTACGCTTATGATCATCGGGATTATAAGCAGGTACCGAAGCAACCGCAAATTTGCAAAGACCAAAGTTAAGGTCCAGCATTTCTAGAAACCCGATTGGGTGTTCAATGAGCAAGTCTTTGCCGACAATACCTAAGTCGGCTACCCCGTGTCGGACATAGGTGGTCACGTCGGGAGCTTTAACGAGAAGAAATCGAAAGGCTTTGTCGGGACTCTGGAAAATTAAATGCCGTCCCTTTTCGGCCATAAAGGTCATGTCAAAACCCGCCTTCTCTAGCAGTTCAATAGTTCCTTTTTCTGTTCGCCCCTTAGTCAGGGCAATGGTTATTTGCTCAGTCATCTAAAGAACCTCCTTCAAAGATTAGCCGATCATAGATGGCTTGATAGACGGATTCAATATCAATGGCCCAGCCAACTGCGGTCAGTTCCCTAGAGCCGAAACGCTCAAATAGTTTATCGTATTGGCCACCCGACAGAAAGGCATCAGGCACATGGTTGTCAAAAACCTTGAACATCAGACCAGTATAGTAAGGCATAGTAGGAACTTGTGCCAGATCAAGATTGACATCTCCAAGATGCCTAGAGAGGTTTTGAATCAACTGCTCAATTTCAACCAAGGCATCTAAAATGGCTTCATCATAGACGAGGCTTCGGGCATGTTTTAGAACGATGGCACTTGGCCCAAAAAGAAAAGGTAATTCTTGGATAAAGGTATCAAAAGAGCTGGGATGCTTTTGGGTAAACTCCTGTAACTGGGTGATGTTTTTATCCTTTATGTCAGTCAATAATTTTTGAGACTGTGTTTCAGAGAGTTTCAAAGAATCGAAAATGCTGGATAGGATACGCGCGTGGGAGAACTCAAATTGGTAGGTCTTAACTTGGCAAGCATCAAGTGCCATTTTAGCCATTAAAACAGCATATTCTAAGGCTTCTTGAGCAGGATAACCAACAATTTCAATACCCGCCTGTGTCCGTTCGTTTTCTAGGCCTCTCATTGCTTCATTATGGCGAAAAACTTTACCTGAATAGGAAAACTTGATAGGGGGTTCTACCCGTGTAGAGGCGATTAGTCGACCAATCTGACTTGTAATATCAGGACGCAAGGCCAAAAGAGCTCCTTTTTGATCAAAAAGATGGTAATGCTCAGACTTTACCTGACTGGAAAACACTTCAAAATGTTCTAAAGTCGGTGTCTCAATACGATAAAAGTGGTGCTTTATCAATAAATCGCTGATGGTGCGTTCAATTTCATAGGAGGCACGAGCCCGTTTAAAAAGTTTATCGTGCATGCCTTGAGGAAGGGTATTTTTATTCATTAAAGTAACTCCTGTATGGCCATGATGACCTTTTCCATCTCTTTTTGAGTTCCGATACTGATGCGGAGGTAGTTCTTGATGCGGTCAATTTTTGGAAAATAGCGGACATAGATTTTTTGACGTTCCAGATGCTGAAAGATGTCTCCTGCTGATACGGCTAGAGGCTTGACTAAGAGGAAATTGGTTGACGAAGGGAGGACTTCAAAACCCAGTGCTTCCAAACTCTCTTGAAACCACTGACGAGTTGCCATGATTTTCTGACAGTTCCTTTCATAGTAAGGCCAATCTTCAACAGCAGCAGTAGCTACATGTTCTGCTAAACAATCAACAGAGTAGGGATTAACTGAATTTCTAATAGCTTTCATCAGGTTAATTAGGTCAGGGCTACCAATACCATACCCAACTCGCAGACCAGCTAGAGAAGCATCTTTTGAGAAGGTTCGGGTGATAAACAGATTATCATATTTAGCAAGAAGTGAAATGGCCGTTTTTCCACCAAAATTGACATAGGCTTCATCTAAAATGATAATCACATCGGGGTGGGCTTGTAGCAAACTTTCGATAGCTGCCAAGGGTTTGTAGACCCCTGTCGGAGCGTTAGGGTTTGCGATGACGATGCCACCATTATTAGGGTGGTAGTCCTTAAAATCAATGTCAAAATTAGAATTAAGAGGGATCTCTTGATAGGGGATGCGATAGAGTTCTGCCCAGACCTTGTAAAAACCGTAAGTTAGATCAGGGAAAAGAATAGGACTTTGGCTGTTAAAAAAAGCAAGAAAAGCTAAAGATAAAATATCATCGGACCCATTTCCAATAACTAATTGTTCAGGGGAAACCTCTAATTGTCGAGCCAAGCTTTCACATAGTTGGGAGTGGTTCAAACTAGAGTAGTTTCTGAGCTTGTCTCCATCAAAATCATTGATTGCCTTCATAACAGCTGGGCTTGGACCATAGGCGTTCTCGTTGGTATTAAGCTTAATCATGTTTTTCTCTTTGGGTTGTTTTCCCGCTACATAGGGACTAATGTGTCTCAATCCTTTGAATCGTGTCATGTTTTCTCCTTATCTGCACTATGAACAAAAAAGCCTCGCAAAAAATATTGCAAGGACGTGAAGACGTGGTGCCACCTTTATTCAGTCAGACATCGCTATCTGACTCTTAGGAAGTTAGAAACTTCGTGTCCGTAACGTGGACAGGCGTCAAATACTACTAAACTTCGCATTTGCACTCAAGAAGGTGTGACCAAGTTCGTGTGCTGTTTCAGCGTTTCAGCACTCTCTGTCATAGTGACTTAGCTTTTTTTCTCTCATCGATTTTATCTTGTCTTTATTTTACAAGAAAAGAGAAAGAAATGCAAGTGACAGTATAAAAGTTATTCATCTTAGCATAGCAACATTAGCCTAATCATAATTTCCTGCAAAATAGTTTTTGGCTACCTCAAAAAAAATCTCACCTATTCCTAACTCAAAAAGCTCAATTTTGGGTTCTGTCAATCATTTTGTGTAAACACAATTCAAGGATTCAATTAGATGGGCGAAATAGATAATGGCTTTACTACTTGATAGAAAGAGGGGAAAAGTCAGTAGCTAATCCCTTTCAAGCGCCGTTTACAACACTTTCTTACAGCGTGTGGACTAACTATTGATGATGTTTTCTCAGTTATTCTTAGCTTCCTATTCCCTGAGCATGGTAAAAAGTTTTGAATTAATTAAGCATGGCTGTACGCTCAGGTCTCTTAATTTTTCCACGTTTACTGTAGCAAGATGCAATGAAAGATAAGTTCTATCAAGATAGAGGAGAGAGTAGTTGTCTTTCAAGCGACAGTTCTGGAAAGTTCCAACATTCATCTGTAAGGTAGGAGACCTCATCGTTTAAGTATGGAATATCAGCTTAATATGACCTTACGCCATCTCCGTTATTACCCAACTTAGGAAAACAGGATAGACTTTGAACAGGTACTTGGGCGATCGGCTAAGTCTTTGCAAGGCATATTGACAATAAGAAAAACTAGAAGACTTGACATCTTCTAGTTTTTAACTTGCTCCCCAGTCTGTTAAGACTTCTTCATGGTAACTATGGAGGATGCGGATTTTTTTCAATAAAAATTTGCCTGTCACTCCGACTAGAAATCCAGAGAGGATACCACTGAAAGCCAGAATTGGTAGATAGTTGAGGACGATCCAAGACTGAGCTAGGAGGGAGAAGGTTAAGAGCTGCCCGATGTTATGGCAGATGCCCCCCAAGGTTGATATGCCGATGATACTGACTTTCTTAGGTCCTAGTAATTTGGTAGTTGTCATAACCAAGTAGCTCAGAACTGTCCCCGAAAAACTATAGAGGAAGGTCGAAAACGTTCCGCTGAGGAAGGTAGAGACAAGGAGACGTAGACCGATAACCTTGATATTATCTCTGGGAGGCAAGGTAAAAATAGCGATAATGGTAATGAGATTTCCCAGACCTAGTTTAGCCCCTGGGGAGAAAGTAAAGGGAGATGGCAACCAGCGTTCCATGACCGAAATCACAATGGCCTGAGCTGCTAACATGGTAATATAGGTCATTTTTTGATAACGTCTATTCATGGAACTTCCTATCTTGTTTATTTTTATTCAGTATATAATCTATTATAAACTGTTTTTTACATTAAATGCAAATTTTATAAAAAAATAAAAATCATTGCTATTTCTTTCACAATACATTATACTAACAGATAGTGATAATAAAAAAGGAGGATTATTTTGGCAAAAGAAATTGTTATTATTGGTGCCGGTTTTGCAGGTGTTTCTGCAGCTAGAAGTCTAGCAAAGAAATTTAAGAAAGACCAAGATGTCAACATCACTTTGATTGACAAAAATTCTTTCCATACCTACATGACTGAGTTGCATGAAGTTGCTGGTGGCCGTGTAGAAGCAGACGCCATCAAGTATGACTTACAACGTATTTTTAAAAAATATCCAAAAGTTCAGTTGGTAACTGATAAGGTCCTCAGTGTTGACTATGACAAGAAGGAAGTACTTGCTGAACACCAGACTCTCAAATTTGACTACCTACTTTTGGCAATGGGTGGTGAGGCCAACGACTTCGGTACCCCAGGTGTTAAAGAACACGCCTTTACGCTCTGGTCAATTGAAGC
>DIXV01000089.1:0-5251 GCA_002436115.1 Streptococcus sp. UBA6071
AAAGAGGACCATCTTTTGAGAATAGCCCTCTTTTTTAAGTAATAAGGAAGGTTTGAACTCCCTTTTCTTTATGAAATTGCTCCAGCATTTTCTTGTTCTTCTTTAACAAGCTGAGCATCGTACAATCTGATAAACGGATACCAGATGATAAAGGCTACAATAGCACAGATGATAGCCACGACTCCTGCCCTCCAATCAGCTGCACCAACATAAGCTCCCAATCCAGCTGGTGTTGGCCAAGGTGTTTGGACAATTGTTTTACTAACAAGCCCCAATTGAATAGCCCAGTAGCCGATAGAAGCGGAAACCATGGGTGCCAAGATAAAGGGAATGGTTAAGATAGGGTTATAAACGATAGGCATCCCAAATATGAGGGGTTCGTTAATGTTAAAGATAGAGGATGGCAGAGCCGCCTTGCCCAACAGGCTGAGTTGCTCTGATTTTGCTCGATAAGCCAGATAAATACAAAGGCCTAGAGTCGCACCAGACCCCCCAATCGTTACATAGGCATTGGTAAATTCCCCAGCAAAGGCGAAGAATTCACCTGATTTATTAGATGCCATATTGGCCAAGAGAATCGGATTAACTAGCCCTAGAACGATATTGGCACCGTGAATACCGACAATCCATAGGGCATGAACCAAGAAGTAGATGACAAGGATACCGCCCCAAGAATTGGCAATACGGGTAGCAAAACCAAATGGAATAGCAATGACTTTATAGATATCTGTTCCAACAAGGATGAAGAGACCATTAATAAGAATAACTGTGAAAGCTACGACAAAGGCTGGTACTAAGGCTGTAAATGACCGAGAAACCCCTTCTGGAACAGCCTCTGGCATTTTGATAACCCAATTTTTGACGACGCAGAGGCGGTAAAGCTGGACTGCTAGAATAGCCATCAGAATTGCTGTAAACATCCCTGATGTGGAAAGACGCGTTAAGCTATCTCCCCCAATTTGCCAGCCATTAATAGTTGTCTCATTGACAACACCCACAACTTCTCCTTTTTGAATAACCAATTCTGGTATGGTCATGAAGAAGGCAAAAACGCCTAGAATACCACCGTTTAGAGGGTTAATATCAACACCATCTTCTTCAGCATAGATTTTAGTGTACTCATACCCAATTACAAAGGCAAAGTAAAGTGAGAGAATCCCCATCGTACATTGATAGGCTAAAAGGTAAAGCGAAGAGAATTTATCAAAGCTAACCGCCCATAAATCTGCGATAAAGTCTAGGGGAATGGCTTGGGGGATGACACTCAAGACCAGAAAGGATGACCCTGCAATGGTCAATGGGATACTGGCGATACCAGCAGCAACAATTGCCCTGACAGGACGCCACGAAGCGATAACACTCATGGGACCCATTAGGTATTTTTCTAAAAATCCAAACAGTTTATCCATTAGATTTTCCTCCTTATAAGGTTAGATTATTATAATTTTAGTGTTTAATGGCAGAGAGATATTGCCGAATACGGTAATAGTGTTTATCAATATTTCGGTTGATACGATGTAATTTCAACAACATCCAAGAGGACAGCAGCAGACCTACTAGCTGAATACCAATCAGAACAAGAGAAGAACTCAGGTTGACATTGAAGAAGGGAAACAGGTGAGCCGATTGCTGAAAGACAACCAAACCAATGATTGATAGATTGGCAATTACGGATACACGAAAGAAGCCTATCGTCACTCTGGGTGACCGTTGCTCTTTTGAATACATCCTAGTCTGCTCCCAAATAGCGAGAGCTGCAAAAACCATCAAGACAATCGGTAAAACCATAGCAGAATATGCTTCTGACATTGTCAATACCAGTGTCCAATAGAGATTAACAAAGAAATAAAAAGCGACCACATAGCGAATTAAAAGATACCTGGTATAGTACATGTTTTTAACTGCATTTTCTTTACGAAGCCCTTCCAATTTTTCTTTTCTTTTCGTCGTCATAATTCACCTCATCAATACCTTTATCGTTTCTGTCACTGTCAGCAATTAGCCAACTTTCTTGTACAAGGCCAACATCTCTAATGCCACTTCACGCAGAGTCATCGTTGTCATCAAATGGTCCTGAGCATGAACCATAATAATTTCAATCTTAATTTCGACACCACTAGCATAATTTTGCAATAACTTCGTTTGTGCTTGGTGGGCAAGCAGCAATTCCTCATTGGATGATTCCAAGAGTTGGGCAGCTTTATCATAGTCACTTTCACGCATGCTAGCAAAAGCTTCGTGAACACTGGTACGCGCATTACCGCTATTTAAGATAATTTCAAAAGCTGCAAGTTGTATATCTTCTGGATTCATAGATTCCTCCTATTCATCTGCTAAAAAGAGTTTGCGAAATGCTGTAAAGGTCTGACAGGCGACCAGTTTTTCTTTTATATCTGGCAAATCAGTCAAGTCAACGATTCGCTTCGTCAAATCAGAGAGGCCATCATTAGCAGAAATAGAGGGTGAAACGAGAAAGACCAATTGAATCCTGTCAAATTGCTCATCCCAAGCTAACCCTTCCTTGATAATCGCTAAACCAATCCGATGTGTTTTATCCAATGCTTTTATAGGGTGAGGCACCGCTATAGTCTCGTCAAAGACAACTGTACTCATCTGCTCTCTTTGCCGAATGAGTTCAAGCATTGACTGAGTTGCGACCGTGTCATCTCCATAGAACAACTGGACTAAATCAGTCAACACAGCATCCTTGGTTGAACGCTCATAAATCTTGAAATAAGCCTCTGAAAAGTAGTCATCAAAACTCGTCGTTAAACTTGACTGATGACTAGGCGATTGAAGAGTCGGTCGTGACCGAGATTCCATTTTAAGTAAATTTTCCTTAATAAACTTAACTTCTTCTTCTTTTAGAAAGACACTAACCGTGAAAACTGGGACTGAAAAAACCAGATTTGACAAATCAATGGTTGAGATAATAAAGTCAATACCCTTTAGTTTCTCATCAGAAATGTCATAATAGCCGACCAAGTCGACGATATTAATTTGGTAGCCAAGTTCATTTTCCAAACGTATCCTCAACATCTGAGCACTGCCATAACCTGTGGCACAAATCACCAAGACATTGAACTTTTTAGCCTGCCGATAACGTTCTATCGCCGCCAAAATGTGCAGGGAAATGTAAGCTAGTTCACCATCAGATAGCTGATGATTCTTAAAATAGTCCAAATGAGCCACGAGACTTCTAGCAATTAGGAAAGCTTCCTTATATTGGTTTTCTATATCTTCCAACAAAGGATTATCCAGATGGACATCGTATCGCATGCGCTCAAGGAGAATCTCTAAATGATTTAAAAGACCCTCAATAAAGGCGAAATCTTTGTTAAATTGGTAACCGTAATGTTCATCAATAGCCAAAGTGGCTCTGAGCAAATCCTGACGTAAGCTAACGTGTGCTACTTCTTCATCTGGGAAGCTCCTATCACCAATCTCTGAAATCAAGTGGAGAGCGATATAATTGATTTCTTCCTTTGGAAACGCTATCCCTACAACCTTTCTTATCCGCTCTACAATAGTGGTGGCTGCTTTGATTTCCTTATGATATTTTTTTTGATTAATAGCAATCTCTGAAATTTCAAAGCCATCATTGATGCGTTTAAGCGCTAGAGCGATGTGAACAATAAGATTTTGAATGACAAAATCAGACAATTTGAAACACTGATTACGGCATTCATCAAGAACAATAAGGGTTAATTCTTCAAAGCTGATAGGAAGCTTGAAAAAGTCATCCCCGATATACTTATGAATATTTTGTAGAAAACGCCCACTGAAGAAATAGTTCATGATGAAGCGTCGTTTATCCTGTTCACTTCCCTGAAGATAGACTCCTTCGTTAGGTTTACTTTCTACAGTTAAACCGTACTGTGCCAATTCTTGTCGAATCTTTTTAAAGTCAGCTGATAAGGTCGAGCGACTAACATAAAGTTGATCCATTAAATCGTCAAAAAAGAGTTTTCCCTGTTCAAAAACAAGCTTGTTCAGAATATAATTATGACGATCGTTGATATCCCTATTTTCTGATCCAATATGAAGAGGCTTGTCTGCTACAAGGGGGAGATAGGTTGCTTCCTCAAGGACTTGTAACTGATAGCCCGAGCCTTGCTTAGATATGATTTTCACATCAGATAATGTTTCTAAATTCTCTAATAAGGACTTGATATACGTACGTACCGTACGATCAGAACAAGCGAGATGAGTTGCTAGTTCTTTACTCGTTACATAGTTGTTCCTCTCCTGATACAGATAGCGTAGGATTAGCTTCTCCTTAGGACTTAGCATCATTTCCAAACTCCTTTGATTATAGTAGAACCTACCACACCTCTAATGTACCCCTCATATTTACAAGTTCTCTGTAATCAAGGCAGCCATCTTTTCAATTCCCATAGGAATAGGAACATAGGCTTGAGGTGGGATTTGAGCAATTTTCCGACCCGATCTTTCTGCTGCATCGCTCAGTTGCTTAAAATACATTTTTGTCTGCGGGCTCACCAGATAGAGATCAAACTCCCCTTTTTCAATAGCTTTAGAGCCTTCTGTAGCACTAATAGCATCAACTTCGATATCTTGTCCTTTATCCACAAAATATGCTGTCGTTTTCTTGGCCATGAGAGATGAAGACATCCCTGCTGCACAGATGATTAAGGCTTTTGCCATAATAATTTCCTCCATTTTGTAATTATTTATACTACTAGTATAACTGTATCCGCTTCCATTATCCATAGCGGAAATTTCCGTAGTAGTATGGAAAAAAGTAAGTTAGTATATTAAATAGACTCCTCCTCTTCCCAAAATCTATATGAAAAGAGGAGGTATAGCTTAATGATACGTTAGCTTGCACAGCAAGATAGTCCCTGTCAGAACAAGCGAAACACCATTGGCTACCATCAAAGCGGCGTCTCCAATGTTAATTCCATGGATAAACCAGAGAGCAATTCCCGTTACAGTCATCGAATACATCCCAAGTGAAATAGCTGATGTATCCTTAGTCTGAAATATCTTGATGACTTGAGGCACAAAGCCAAATGTGGTTAAACATGCTGCAATAAATCCAATCATTCAACGACTCCTTTGTCTTTCTAAATTTAGCAATAAACTCAAGAAATAGATAAAAGGAACAACCTTTCTAATGCTTTATTGAGTCTCCTACTAGAGTTAGTCCATTATACCTGTATCCCCTTCCAATAGCCATCGCAAGATTTGCCGAAGCGCTAAGGAAACCACCAGAATGCACTATAGC
>DIXV01000089.1:5513-5897 GCA_002436115.1 Streptococcus sp. UBA6071
CCGCCTAAAGCCTTTAAATACCATATCAGCTAATGGAAGCCTCATGAGATAGAGTCTGAGTGCGACCTCATCACACCATCTAAACCATCTGTCGATGTGTCACGATCACATTTTTGGCTTCGAGATGATATTCCTTCATCAATAGATCACGTAATTTGACGTCATTAATCGTTGACGCAACTGAATAGCCATCATTTGACTTGAATTTGATAGACGCCACTTCGTTAAAAGCTGGATTTTCTGACAAATCTGGAATAGCCACTTCCTTAAAACGAATAAAGTAAGTTACTCTTGCCCTGCCCTTACCATCCTTGTGAGTAGGACTTATCAATTTTTTCCTGATACCGACCATAAACAATAGAATAAGCATCACTAACACAGCAA
>DIXV01000089.1:6174-17595 GCA_002436115.1 Streptococcus sp. UBA6071
AGTTGTCATAAATTGGGATAGCATAAGTCTATCACTTTTTTTAGATTCTGCAAGTCTTACCTTCCCAAATCCCGTCTTATCATCAATTGACTCCCTCGAAAAATATAAGAGGGAAAGCATGTTACTACAGCTCCTCACCATTTGATGCAATGACTTTTTTATACCAATCAAAAGAACGTTTTGGTGTGCGATCATAGGTTCCATTTCCTGCATCGTCTTTATCCACATAGATAAAACCATAGCGCTTACGCATTTCACCTGTACCTGCTGATACCAGATCAATACAGCCCCAAGGAGTGTAGCCGATTAGGTCAACTCCGTCTTCAACGACTGCCTTTTTCATTTCCTCGATATGAGCACCTAGATAATCAATCCGATAATCATCATCTACCATCCCATCTTCTCCCACTTGGTCAATAGCACCAAAACCATTTTCCACAATAAAGAGAGGAAGGTGATACATATCAGTCAACCAATTGAGGGAATACCGTAGACCTTCAGGGTCAATCTGCCAGTCCCATTCAGAAGCCTTCACATAGGTGTTTTTTATCAAATCTTCCGTTTCTAGGTAGTCAAAATGAGGGTTCTCGCGATGGTAATCTATCGCAAAGGACATATAGTAACTAAGACCAATATAATCAACCCTACCTTCTAAAAGGTCTTTTTTATCTTCTTCTGTAAAATCTACCTCAATTCCCTTACGCTCCCAATATTTGAGAATATGGTGAGGGTAGCAACCATGCACATGAACATCTGCAAAATAGTAACGTTTCTGCATTGCCTTTTGTCCCATAAGAATATCCTTAGGCCTACAGCTAGCTGGATAAATCGGGCACATGGCAATCATACAGCCAATTTCAAACTCAGGATTGATCTCATGACCTTTTTTAACTGCACGTGCACTGGCCACTAATTCATAATGAGCTGCCTGATACATAATGGCCTCACGGTCATCCCCTTCCTTGTAGACAATCCCAGAATTTGTAAAGGGAGCAAAGTCTTCTTGGTAATTCGCTTGATTATTGATTTCATTGAAAGTCATCCAGTATTTCACCTTGTGCTGATAACGGGTGAAACAGGTCTCCGCAAAACGGACAAAGAAATCAATAACTTTTCGATTCGTAAACCCACCGTATGCTGTCACGAGATGATAAGGTAATTCAAAGTGTGACAGGGTCACCACAGGCTCAATACCATGTTTATGACACTCATCAAATAGATCATCATAAAACTGAAGCCCCGCCTCATTTGGCTCTAACTCATCACCTTTGGGAAAAATCCGAGTCCAAGCGATAGATGTTCGAAAACATTTGAAGCCCATTTCTGCAAAAAGAGCAATATCAGCCTTGTAACGGTGGTAAAAATCAATAGCTTCATGGTTAGGGTAATAGTTTCCCTCCACAATGCCTGGAGTAATCTGGCGTGCAATACCGTGGCGAGCTGATGCCTTTCCCACCTTCTTGCCAGCCCCCTTCTAGTTGATGAGCAGCTACTGCACCACCCCAGAGAAAGCCTTCTTTAAAACCTGTCATAAGTGACCTCCAAATTGTTTTATTTTAGACTATTATAATGGATTGTAACCGCAAACAAAAGTGGATTTTTTTCCTTATTCTAAAGGAAACCAACGATTTTTTGAAACCGTTGGTGCTTTTTTGCTATTCAAAGAATTGATAATAGTCTGACAGGGTCATCTGAGCTTTTTCTTGGGCAGTAAGGTCCTTAACAATACGCCCCCCCTGCATCACAATGAGGCGATTTCCGTACTTGAGGGCATCTTCCATATGATGGGTAATCATAAGAGCGGTTAACTGTTCTTTTTTGACAAAGTCATCTGTCAAAGCCATCAAAGACAGGCTCGTCTTGGGATCTAAAGCAGCCGTATGCTCATCTAGCAGTAAAAGGTTGGGGCGTTTAATGGTGGCCATAAGTAGGCTAAGCGCTTGCCGTTGCCCACCAGATAACAAGCCTGTCGGCGTTTCCAGATGCTTTTCTAGACCATTTCCTGTTTTAGCCAATAACGCCTTAAATTCCTCTGTATAATTGTGCAGTCGTCGAGGAACCAGACGGCGACTTTCCCCCCTGTACTTGGCAATGAGAAGATTCTCTCCCACCGTCATCCGAGGAGCCGTTCCCATCTTTGGGTCCTGAAAAACTCTCGCTAAATGTTTGGCACGTTTTTCAGCTGGCCAATTGGTCACTTCTTCTCCTAGAATCCTAACCTGACCGCTGGTCAAAGACAATGTTCCTGCAATCGCATTAAAAAGCGTTGATTTACCTGCCCCATTTCCACCTAAAATCGTGATAAAATCATGGGGATGTATCTCCAGACTGACGTCATCAAGAATCAACTTGGATTCGTCTAAACCGTTATTAACCACCTTTGTGGCATGTTGAAGTTCAATCACTGCTGTCATTGCTAAGTTCCACTCCTTTTAGTAGATATATGGTCAAAAATCAAGAGCATGTCTCCTTAAAACGGCACGCTATCAAAATCTCATGTTTAGAATCGGTTTACCTTGAACTTGAAGTCGTTTTTAGAAACTTCTTTTTCATCTCAGGAGCCATCAAGAAGACCGCTAAGATGAGGGCAGAGTATATCCTAAGGTAGCTGGTGTTAAATCCGAGAGAGATGACGCCCAAAATTAAAAATTGATAGGCAATTGCTCCAACTGCAACCGTAATCAAACGCTCCAAAAGCGTTAAATTAGAAAACATGACCTCTCCAATGATGAGACTGGCCAAGCCAATAACAATGACCCCAATCCCTCGAGAAACATCGGCATAGCCTTCCTGCTGAGCAATCAAACTGCCAGCCAAGGCAACGATACCATTGGAGATAATCAACCCCATAAGCTCCATCTTCCCAGTATTGATTCCAAAGGATTGAGCCATTTCGCGATTATCCCCTGTTGCGATATAAGCTTGTCCTAGCCGAGTATCCAAGAAAACAATCATCGACCCAACAACGATAACAACAGCTACAAGCCCCAAAATTAACTCATTGATTTCTCCAGAAAAAGGAAGAACATCTTGAATAACCCTTCGATTGAGCAGTCCCAAATTTGCCCGTCCCATAACCATGAGAATGAGGGAATGACAGGAGGTCATCACCAAGATACCTGACAAGAGGGTTGGGATTTTCCCCTTGGTGTAGAGTATGCCCGAGGCCAAACCTGCTAAACACCCTGCAAGAACAGCAACTAACGTTGCTAGAAAAGGGCTAACCCCTTGAGTAATAAGAGTAACAGCTACTGCACCCCCTAAAGGGAAAGACCCCTCAATTGTCATGTCAGGGAAATTCAAAACCCTAAAGGTCATAAAAATCCCCAGCCCCAAAATAGACCACAATAGTCCCTGTGAAATGGTTGAAATAATCATAGCTTCCCTAACTTATTCTGTCTTAAATGCTTTATTCAATAACTTTTTCTGCTTTGTCTAACAAATCGGTCGGTACATTCAACCCTAGCTCTTCTGCGACCTTCTTATTGACGATAATCGTCGCTTCACTAAAGACTTCTACAGGTGTTTCTGCAGGAGTGGCTCCCTTCAAAATCGCAGCTGTCATTTTTCCAGTTGCAACACCTAGATCATACTGACTCAGGCTTACAGAGGCGACACCTCCTTGTTCAACCATCGCTTCTACACTGGTATAAACTGGTTTTTTGGCAGTTTTAGCTGCTGAAACAACTGTCGGAAAGGCAGAAGCTATGGTATTATCTACCGGCGTCCAAACGACATCCACCTTAGGCAACATGGCATCAACAGTCGTCGCAATTTCATTAGTAGATGGTACCGCATAAGGCATCACCGTGTAGCCAGCTTTCTCCGCTGCTTCTGTAAATGTCTCCACCTGAGAAAGGGAGTTATCCTCGCTACTGGAGTAAAGAATACCAATGGTTTTCGCATCAGGTGTGATGGTTTGAATCAAGTCAACGGTATCTGCTACAGGGTTAGCATCTGACACACCTGTGATATTGCCTTCTGGCTTTTTCAAATGTGTAACCAAGTTGGCACCGACAGGATCGGTGACTGCTCCCATGACAATTGGAATGTCCTTAGTTGCATTGGCCAAACCTTGAGCAGCCGGTGTTGCAATACCGATAAGGACATTATTTTTCTCATTGACCAATTTTTCGCTCATTTTTTGAACCTGATTCTGGTTTGCTTCGGCATTCATGAAATTGATGGTCAGATTATCCCCTTCTGTATAGCCTGATTCTTTCAGTCCAGCTTTAATCCCCTGATAAATTTCATCTAAAGATTCATGGGTCACAAACTGAAGAACACCGACACTGACCTGTTCAGAGGTCGTTTCTTTAGTTGACTCCTCCTTTTGGAAAAGGGAAAGTCCTGCAAAGACAAGAACCAGCAGAACAAGCCCCAACAAAACTGCTATTAATTTTTTGTTTCGCATAATATGCTCCTTATATATTGATAGATCTAAAATGAGTTCAGTTGACAGCCGAGATACGAAAAGAGCGTCATTCTCAAAATCAACACAGCAAAAACCCTCACTTCCCCTAGGAAAGTGAGGGCGATTAGACCGCGGTGCCACCTCAATTAATGGACATTTAGTGCCATTATCTTAACCTTGTCTGTCAACAAGTCGCACGGTAAGGGGTGCCAACCGAAAGCCTATGTTTTAGCATTCTTTTTATCATCAGTCCAATTTCATACAGTTCGTTACCTGCTCACACCAGCCACAGGTTCTCTGCTAAACAACCCCATATTACTCTTCTGATGTCTTAGATTATACCTCATAAAATCTCATTTGTCAACTTGTTTTGTGAGAATAGGTTGAAAATTCTTACCTTTTCGGATACAATTAAGAGGATATTATTTTTAAGGAGCATTCATGAATAAATATTTTTCGGTAGTGTTTACTGCCCTATTCTTACTGCTAGGTTTGACAATTGCACCTCAAGCCAAAGCTAGTCAAACTGACAATGTCCTGCGGGTGGGGATGGAAGCAGCTTACGCTCCCTTCAACTGGACTCAAGATACAGATGCCAATGGCGCTGTTCTAATTGAGGGCACTAACCAGTATGCCAATGGTTATGATGTTCAAATTGCTAAGAAAATTGCAGAAGGCATGGGCAAAGAGCTGCTAATTGTCAAAACCAAGTGGGAAGGATTAGTCCCGGCCTTAACATCAGGTAAGATTGATATGATTGTTGCTGGTATGAGCCCAACTGAGGAGCGTAAAAAAGAAATTGCTTTTTCAGATAGCTATTATACTAGTGAGCCTGTTCTAGTCGTTTCAACTGACGGCAACTATGCAAATGCTAAAACGATAGCAGATTTTACAGATGCTAAAATCACTGCCCAACAAGGGGTTTGGCATGTTAATCTCTTAACACAGATTGAAGGTGCTAGTATTCAGACACCTATGGGTGATTTCTCACAAATGAGACAGGCACTCGCATCAGGCATCATTGACGCCTATATCTCAGAACGTCCAGAAGCTCTGACCGCTGAAGCTGCCAATAGTAAATTCAAGATGTTAAAGCTAGATCCAGGGTTTGAAGTCTCTGAGTCTGATGCGGCGATTGCAGTTGGTATGCGACAAGGTGATGAGCGTATCAGTCAAGTTAACACTGTTATTGCATCCATTCCATTAGACCAGCAGATTGCTCTCATGGATGAGATGATTGACAAACAACCTGCTCAAAAAGCAGATGATGAGACTACAAAACGGTCCTTCCTATCGCAAATGCAGGATATCCTAGTTAACAATTGGCCAGCCCTTCTGCGTGGTACAGGGGTGACTCTTCTCGTTGCGATTACAGGAACCTTGATTGGTTTGGTTATCGGCTTACTTATTGGTGTTTTCCGTACTGCTCCTGAAGCAGATAACCTCCTTTTCGCTCGTCTGCAGAAACTATTAGGGTGGTTACTATCAGCCTACATTGAGATTTTCCGTGGCACACCTATGATTGTTCAAGCCATGGTTATCTATTATGGAACGGCACAAGCCTTTGGTATAAATATTGATCGGATGTGGGCTGCCATCTTTATTGTGTCTATCAATACGGGTGCTTACATGAGTGAAATTGTTCGTGGTGGTATTTTCGCTGTAGATAAGGGACAATTTGAAGCAGCGACAGCTATTGGGATGACACACAATCAGACCATGCGAAAGATTGTACTCCCTCAAGTTATCCGTAACATCTTACCTGCTACAGGAAATGAATTTGTCATCAACATCAAGGACACCTCTGTCCTCAATGTTATCTCAGTAGTTGAGCTTTATTTTTCAGGGAATACCGTAGCCACTCAAACTTACCAATATTTCCCAACCTTCATGGTCGTTGCCATCATCTACTTTGTCTTGACCTTTACGGTAACTCGTATCCTACGCTATCTTGAAAGACGTTTTGATATGGATACCTATACTATCGGTGCTAATCAAATGCAAACGGAGGAACCAAAATAATGCCAGAAGTTATCCTTTCCATTACTAATCTTAAAAAATCCTTCGGTCAAAACGAGGTTCTTAAGGACATTTCCCTTGATGTTAAAAAAGGAGAAGTCATCTCCATCATCGGTTCATCTGGTTCAGGTAAATCAACCTTTCTGCGAGCCATCAATCTCTTAGAAAAACCTACTGACGGACAAATCCTCTACTATAAGCAAAACATTCTAGATAAAGGGTACAATCTAACCCTTTATCGTGAAAAGGTTGGTATGGTCTTTCAATCCTTTAACCTCTTCAATAATTTAAACGTCTTGGAAAATGCTATGGTTGCTCAAACAACCGTTTTAAAGCGAGACCGTTCAGAAGCTAAAGCAATTGCCAAGAAAAATCTCGAAACAGTTGGCATGGGGCAACAGTATTGGCGAGCTAAGCCCAACCAGCTCTCCGGTGGACAAAAACAACGAGTTGCCATCGCACGCGCCCTTTCCATGAACCCTGAGGTTATCCTCTTTGATGAGCCAACCTCAGCCCTTGATCCTGAGATGGTCGGTGAAGTTCTTAAAACGATGCAAGATCTCGCTAAATCAGGACTAACCATGCTTGTCGTCACACATGAGATGGAATTTGCCAAGGAAGTTTCTGATCGTGTCATCTTCATGGACCAAGGTGTTATTGCCGAGCAAGGTCCCCCAGAACAACTCTTTGAAAAACCACAGGAAGAACGAACAAAAATCTTCTTACAACGCTTCTTAAAATAAAGAGTAAGGTGTCCAATTCGACTCCTCCCTCAAAAAGCACAAGTCATCATCTTTCAAAATGAGTGATGCCTGTGCTTTTTAGTTTTCTTAATGGTAAATCTGACATATGAGTCCCACCCCCTCTTTCCCTCCTAAAGAAAGTCTTTACTCAAATTATTAGGGGACATTTTCTGCCTCATTATGCTATAATGGGGTAAGAACTTAACTACTGGAGAATAATATGTCTTTTGATGGCTTTTTTTTACACCATTTACTAGAAGAATTGAACGAAAAACTACTGGGTGGTCGCATTCAAAAGATTAACCAACCCTTTGAACAAGAGCTCTTCCTTTCTGTCCGACATCATCGGCAGAATTACAAACTGCTCTTATCTGCCCACCCTGTTTTCGGACGGATTCAACTGACTCAGGCAGAGTATGCCAACCCCAAAACACCAAATACTTTTACCATGATTATGCGTAAGTATCTCCAAGGAGCTATTATTGAGCGCATAGAACAATTGGAAAACGATCGTGTCTTAGAGATTGCAGTTTCTAATAAAAATGAGATCGGAGACCATATTCAAGCCACCCTTATTGTTGAAGTCATGGGCAAACACTCTAACATCATCCTAATTGATAAGGGGACTCAAAAGATTATTGAAGCCATTAAACATGTCGGCTTCTCACAAAATTCCTATCGCACCTTACTTCCTGGCTCAACCTATTTAACACCCCCAAAAACACAAGCCAACAATCCTTTTACAATTGCTGATGAGTCACTTTTTGAACTCCTTTCCACACAAGATTTGACTCCCAAAAACCTGCAACACCTCTTTCAGGGACTAGGACAGGACACGGCAAGCGCCTTATCTAAATGCCTAAAAAATAATCGCCTTAAGCAGTTTCGAGCATTTTTTGGACAAGGTACGACACCTAATCTAACCAGTAAGTCCTTTGCTGCAGTCCCTTTCCCAGACAGTGATACTTATTTCGACAGCCTCTCAGAGCTCTTAGATGTTTTTTTTCAAGATAAGGCTGAACGAGACCGTGTCAAACAACAGGCCAGTGAGTTGATTCGCCGTGTAGATAATGAATTGGGAAAAAATCGGAAAAAATTAATCAAGCAAGAAAAGGAATTAGAAGACACTGAAAACGCTGAAATTTTTCGCCAAAAAGGAGAGCTTCTGACGACCTATCTTCATCAAATCCCTAATGACAAAGCAAGTGTTGAACTAGACAACTATTATACTGGAGAGAAAATCACCATTGCTCTTGATAAAGCCTTGACACCAAACCAAAATGCTCAGCGGTATTTCAAAAAATACGCCAAACTAAGAGAATCAGTCAAACACCTCACTAAGCTGATTGCAGAAGGAAAACAGACAGTTGCCTACCTCGAAAGCGTTCAAACCTTACTTGAACAAGCAAGCTTAGCTGAAATTGCTGAGATTCGTGAAGAACTGATTGAGACAGGTTTTATACGAAGACGGCATCGTGAAAAACACCAGAAGCGGCAGAAACCTGAAGCCTATTTAGCCAGTGATGGGAAAACGATCATTCTAGTAGGGAAAAACAATCTCCAAAATGACGAATTAACGTTCAAAATGGCTAAAAAAGGAGAGCTCTGGTTCCATGCCAAAGACATCCCTGGAAGTCATGTCATCATCACGGACAACTTGAATCCTACAGATGATGTCAAAACAGATGCAGCAGAACTCGCTGCCTACTTCTCTAAATCTAGACTGTCCAATCTCGTTCAGGTGGATATGATTGAGGCTAAAAAGCTCCACAAACCTACTGGAGCTAAACCTGGTTTTGTGACGTATACTGGTCAAAAAACCTTGAGGGTAACACCTGATGAAACCAAAATAAAAGGGATGAGACAAGCCCAAAAGAAATAAGAATCGGGGACAAACATGACAATTTACTAGAAATTGATTTTGTCGTCCTATTCCCACAAAGGTGACTTGCTTTGCAAAAACTGATGAAAGCGTCAAACTAAATACCAGTCACCCCCTACATCAAAGCGTGTAGAAAAATAAACTGAAAGAGGCCGGACAAAAGTCCCGCCTCTTTCATCTTCTCCCTTGAGAAAGGGATCCTAATTTAATCTTCAAAACTTTGAAACAGCTCCAGCATGTCAATATCATCTGGTGTATAGTCTAGATAACGTCTGAGGACCTGTTTAGCAGTGTCAAACTCTCCCTTTTCGCGAAGCAACAAACTGTACTCTTTCAAAAACTCTGGATTATCCTTTAAGTCATCGTGCAATTCCCCATATTTCAAGAGAGCTTCCTCTGCCTCTAGAAACTGATAACCTTTAGCAATCTGCCAACGAGTCAATACATTTTCAATTTCTGGGCTATCCAAAGCAATCAAGTCTTCATAACGGTTCTGCTCCAAAAACATTGAGGATAAGCGGAGATTTATCTCCTCTAAATCCTCTGCCCAAACTTTAGCTTTTAAGAGATAAACCTCAGCTAAGGGACTATCGTTTAATTCATAGGCGTATTGGGAAGCCAGCAGTAGGAGGCTGACATCCATTTCATTTCTAGTCAAAGCCTTCTGGACTATCGTTAAGGCAGCCCTCACATCATGCTCAGCGTGAAGGGATTGTGCATAAAGGGACTGATAACCCTCAAAGTCTGGGTTTAAGGTCTCCAATTGCTTGAAGTAAAGCGTTGCTCGCTGATAATGTTCTTGCTCAAATAGCAAAGTTGCTAATTCAAAAAGAGACTGGTCATTGTATTCGAGTTCAATTGCTTTTTCTAAAAATTCAATAGCCACCTCAAATTTACCCATGTTAGCATAGGCAAAGCCGATACGTTGATATGTTGAGACCCCAGTATCATGATAAATGGCACGGTTATCTAACCGTGCATACTCTTTTATAGCTGCTTGGAAGTTCTCTAACTCCAACTCTAACTCTGCCAGACCAAAACGCAATAACGGGTCGTTAGATAATTGACAAGCCAGTAAAAGCTTCTCTTTAGCCACATCCGTTAACCCCTCCAGCTGGTAGAAATCCGCTTGACTAACCAATGCTTCCACATAGTAAGGGCTATTCTCATCAATCTGATCCAGATAAGCAAAGGCAAGTTCTACCTTTCCATCTTCCATAGCAATATTTGCAAGACGAATGGCAACTTCTGGAAAACGATTGATGAGGCCTTCATAGATGGTTTGCGCCTCAGATAAAAAACCAATACTCTCCAAGTACTCTGCCAACCCTAGTAGCTCTTCATCACTATCTTTCTCAAGTGCCTCTTGGAAATAGACCTGTGCTTGCTCCAGGTCTTGTTGTTCAAGGGCTCTTAGCATTTGTCTTCCTTTACTCATCTACTTCTTCCACTTTTCCTTCCTCTTCTTTATAGAGACCACTATAATCCTTGTACCAATTAAAGAGGGCTGTTATGATAACTTTTATGGAAGCATAAATAGGAATTCCCAACAAGACACCCAAAAGGCCAAACATCTGACCAGCTGTTAAAAGGACAAAAAGGATAACAATCGGATGGATTTTAAGAGATGATCCCAGAATCAATGGTGTCACAAAACGCCCCTCAATTGTTTGCTCAATAATAAAGATAATAATGACTTTAATAAGCATGCTTGGCCCTACAAGTAGGGCGACGATAAGAGCTGGTATCATGGCTAAAAAACTGCCCAGATAAGGGACTAAGTTAAGCACACCTGCCAAAACGCCTAAGGTTATAGCATAATTGAGTCCGACTACTGAAAACATGACTGAAAACATAATGGCTACAATACTTGCTACTGTAATCTGCCCACGAACATAGTTAGATAACTGAGTATTCACCTCGCCTAAGACCTGACTAGTTGGTTGACGCCATTTAATTGGTAAGACTTTGGTTACCCGACGATTAATCTGTTCCCCATCTCGCAAGAGGTAAAAAAGGATAAAGGGCATAATGATAATCGCAATGACGATCTGTGAAGCTGTTGAAAGGAGATTTTTCACCCAGTCCACCGCATTTACTGAAAAAGTAGCTGCAAACGATGTTGCCTGACCACTGATTGAATCTAAAAAGTCATTAATCTGAGGCCTAAATTGATCAAATCGATCATCTTTTATCAAACTAGTAATTAGCTTATCCATTTCATTTACATAGTCAGGGACATTTTTAACAAAGCTTAGTAACTGATCTTGCAAGTTAGGGATTAGAACGGCTAACCCCCAAATTAAAAGCAAGGCGAGCAATAGAAAAACAATACTAATCGCTACGATTCGTGACAGTTTCCA
>DIXV01000089.1:17841-21462 GCA_002436115.1 Streptococcus sp. UBA6071
GGCAAGGTGATGATTGCGATAAATTCAAAAATAGGTGTAAAGACAAAGGAGATCTTCGTTAGTACAAGAACATTTAAAAAACTCAAGAGACAGACTAATAAGACTGTCACAGGTTGGTTATTAATAAACCAACGATAAAACCAGGATTTGACTAGTTTTTTATCCTCTTTCATAATTCGACCTTTCCTAAAAAATAATGACGTAATACTGTGCAAGTAAGAATCTAGATGGCGTAAGAGATATCGCTTGGGAAAGGAACTCACCTCCCAGCAAAGCTACTTAATCAGCCTTGATGCTTGAGCTTTTGAGAGTCTAATTCCCCAACCGTTGGTCTAGGTTTTACTTCCTATTCTTCTGTTTTCTATTGTATCATTTTATCTCTGAAATGGCTCTATAAAGATAAAAATTTTGGAAATTTTCCGAAAAATGAAGGGGCTTTCTTTTCTTAAACAAAGCAATCTCTAAGCCAAGCAGAACTGACTAACTTTCTAAACAGGGGTACTTGAAAGGCTCATAACAAGGCTATTCGTAAGCTTATCTCTAGTTGCTTATTTCTATCCAAATCTTTTTCCACCCTTTTTAAATTCAAGAAAATCAGGCTTATCTATGGTAAAATGAAAGGGCACCTAGTTGAAAGGGAAAGGAATATGATGAGGCTTATTTACACCAATATCAGACAAAATCTGACAAAAATTTTAACGAAAGAAGCCGTCTACCTATCAGAAAAAGGAAAACGTGTTTTTTACATCGCCCCAAGTTCTCTGTCCTTTGAGAAAGAGCGTCAAGTCTTGAGCTATTTAAAGCAACGTGCTTCTCTTGATATTATTGTGACACGCTTTACCCAGATGGCCCGTTACCTAACGCTCACTCAGGCAGAAACAGGAGAGACGATTGATGACTTAGGACTTTCTATGATTTTTTATCGGGTCTTAAAAGCTATTGATGCTGAGGACTTAAACGTCTATGGTCATCTACGCCAGAACATTGATTTTGTAAAAGAACTCGTTTCTCTTTATAAGGAGTTACAGGAGAGTAGGCTCCATATCACTGACCTAACTGAACTGGATTCTGTAGAAAAACAAGCAGACTTGCAACGCATTTTCCATGACTTCTACAAGGCGATGGAAGTAGAAAATTATCAAACCCAAAGTAAAATTAATCAATTAACCCAAGCTATATTAAGCGGGCAGTTAAAGGAACAGTTAGACCAGATGGCACTAGTTGTGGACGGTTTTACACGCTTTTCAGCTGAAGAAATGGCACTTTTAAGTGCTCTTAATTCCCAAGGTGTGGAAATCCTTATTGCAACTTATGCTAGCCAAGAAGCCTATCGTGCGACCTATATTTCTGGGAATCTTTATCAGGCTGGAGTTGATTTCTTACGAGAATTATCACAACGTTTTGCTGTTAAACCTGAGTATATCTCCCTAGAAGCTTCTGCAGATAGGGATGCTCTAGCTCGAATCTCGACCAAACTAGCAAGTCACTATGATTTCTCCCTTGATACCATAACTCTTGAAGACGATGATCGCAAAGCCCTTACTATCTGGGAAGTCATCAGTCAAAAGGAAGAAGTTCTCCATGTGGCTAAACAAATTCGATACCATCTTCAAAAAGGCTACCGCTACAAAGATATTCTGGTTCTTCTGGGTGATGTGGACAGTTACCATTTGCAAATCGGAAAAATCTTCGACCGATATGATATTCCTTACTACTTGGCTAAGGAAGAAAGTATGGGGCAACATCCTCTCGTTAATGTGATAGACGCCTTAATTCGTATTAAAACCTATCATTTTCAAGCAGATGATGTGCTGAATTTACTGAAGACTGGACTCTACGGTCATTTTGACCAAGAGGAACTTGATCGGTTTGAGCAGTACCTCTACTTTGCTCAAATTAAAGGAGTCGGCAAATTTAGCCGAGATTTCACTCTCAACTATAGAGAGAAATTCGATTTACCTGCCCTTAACCAATTTCGCCAAAACATCATTCAGCCATTAGTGGATCTGCTACAAGTCCGCCCCCAATCAGGCAAATCCCTCTTAAAAAAAATAACAAAATTTCTATCAGCCGCACAAATCAACACCAATCTTGCCACCCTTGCTAGCCAAGGAAGCGAGATTGATTTAGAACAAGCCAGACAGGTTTGGCAACTTTTTACCACTATTTTACACCAATTTCAAGAGCTTTTTGCCAAGGAAAAATTAAAAATGGAGGATTGCCTCACGCTCATTCGCTCTGGCATGCTAGGGGCATCTTTTCGCACAATTCCTGCCACTGTGGATGTGGTTAATGTCAAAGCCTATGATCTGATTAGCCCACATACCAACAAGTTAGTCTTTGCTATCGGGCTCACTCAGAGCCACTTTCCAAAGGTCTTTCAGAATACCAGCTTGATTTCCGACAAAGAACGGCTCAATATCAATAACCTTGCTGGTCAGAACCTTTTGGAAGTTCCTCGTCGAGAACAGAGTAAACGCAGCCACTTTACAGCTCTCTCCTTACTGAATTCTGCAGCAGAACATCTGGTTCTCTCTGCACCACAGATTTTCACGGAGAACGAAGAGACCATGTCCCCCTACCTCTTGCAGTTATGTGAACTAGGGATTCCTAAACTTGAAAAAGGCAAAGCGACCTTTGAGACTGGTCTTGCTGATATTGGGAACTACAAGGGACTCTTAGCTAGCTTGATTGAGCTTAATCGACAAGAGATTGATAACGCCTTAGATGGCAATCAGCAAACGTTCTGGTCTGTAGCGGTTCGCTACCTACGGAAAAAATTAGCTAAACAAGGGCTGGTTATTCCTCAAATTAGCGCCAATCTCCACAGCCAACCCTTGTCCTCTGAGACTCTTCAAGTCCTCTATCCTCAAGACAAAGCTCTACACTTGTCTGCCTCTAGTCTCACCGACTTTTACAATTCCGAATACAAGTATTACTTGAAGCATGTTTTAGGGCTACAGGAAAATCCTTCAATTCTCCCGGATGCTCGTGTTCATGGGAATTTTCTACATAAGGTCTTTGAGACGATTCTAAAAAATACCAGTTCAGCCTCTTTTGACCAAAAAATCAATCAAGCCCTAGTTGAAACCAGTCAGTTACCTGAATTTCAACTAGTTTATCAGGAAAATAGCCAAGGACGCTTTTCTCATAAGGTTCTAACCGATATTGCTCGAGCAACTGCCACTGTTCTTAGAGATGAGCAATTACTTACCGTCGAGGCAGAGGAAGCTGCTTTTAGAGAAACGATTCGCCTAAATAAGGGGCGTTTACTAACAATCAACGGTAAAATTGATCGCATCGACCGACTCTTAAGTAACCAAGCTTATGGTGTCGTTGACTACAAATCAAGCAGGCAAGCCTTTAAAATCAGCCAGTTTTATAATGGGCTAAGCCCTCAGCTTCCGACTTACTTGCTCGCAATGACCTTAAAAAATCAACCTGACCCCGAGCAAAAGCTATTCGGTGCCATGTACCTTCATATGACAGATCCAATTACTGATCTTAATAAAGTGAAGAAACTGGAGGAACTCCTTAAGCAAAGTCAGAATAGCTTGACATTCAAGGGACTTTTCTTAAAAGAAGCGAGTGAGGGCTTGACATCTGCCTATGGTAAAACAC
>DIXV01000089.1:21732-23693 GCA_002436115.1 Streptococcus sp. UBA6071
CAGAAGGCTGCTGAACGTATTTTGGCAGGTCATTTTGCTATCAACCCTTATAGTGACGACCAACGCTCTGTCAGCGGAGAACAGTATAAAAGCATCACCCACTTTGAAGCCGACCTTCATTTGGGGAATGCCCGTTTTCTTGCCAGATTGGGACGAAAAAAAGAAGACTGGATAAAACAGATGAAAGGAGAACAAGATGAGATTTGATACATTTCTAAGCCCAGCAGAAATAGCTGCGCTACAAAAAGAAGAAGCCCAGTCTGACAAGACAGAAAAACGAACACCCGAACAAATTGAGGCCATCTATAGTTATGGCAACAATATCCTTGTCTCTGCTTCTGCTGGCTCCGGAAAGACCTTTGTCATGGTCGAACGCATTATTGATAAAATCAAAAGAGGGGTGCCTATTGATCAGCTCTTTATTTCAACCTTTACCGTTAAGGCTGCTACTCAACTCAAAGAGCGTCTGGAGAAAAAACTCCTTGCTGCCTTGTCAATCGAAACCCAAGACCCTGTCAGGCAACACCTCTCTGAACAATTAGCGGACCTTCAGCATGCTGATATCGGCACCATGGATGCCTTCGCACAAAAGCTTGTGAACCAGTATGGCTATCTTCTTGGCATTTCTCCCAACTTCAGAATTTTAACTGATAAAAGCGAACAAGACCTTCTTAAAAAAGACATTTTCAATCACCTCTTTGAACACTATTATGAGGGAGAAAATGCCAAAGTTTTCATCCAGCTGGTCTCAAATTTCACTGGTAACCAAAAGGATAATCGCCCGTTTCAGCTAGTCATTGATAAGATCTATCACTTTATCCAGTCAACCAGCGATCCTGAGAAATGGCTGACTTCTTCTTTTTTAAAAGGCTACGAAGCCTTTCAATCTGAAACAGATTTGCCAAACTACATCAAAGACAAACTCTTATCCAAGATGCAACAAGCTGCACAAAATCTAGAAGACTTAACGCTCTTAGACGACTATAAACAAGTCACTAAAGCAGGGACTCCAACAGTAAGCTATAAAAAGCATCACGCTCTTTTTAGCCAACTCTATACCTGGGCAGCAGAGCCAGATAGCTTTCCCACTTTATCAGACTTAGCCCAAGCTGTCAGCAACCTCATCCCTAACAGTAATGAGGTGACGGTCAAGGGGAGAAAGTACCCCATTTTTAAGACTCTCCATAGCGATTTAGTGAGCCTAACCCATCTCACTACCATCCTAGAACATCAAGTAGAGGCGCTTCCTTTACTTAATTGCTTGCGAGACTTTGTTCTTGACTTTTACAAGGCCTATTTAGAGCGGAAAATCACAGAAGGAAGCTTTGAGTTTGCTGATATTAGCCATTTTGCTATTCGGATCTTAGAGGACAACCCTGATATTCGAAAACTCTTTCAAAACCACTACCACGAAGTGATGGTGGATGAATATCAAGATAATAACCATACGCAAGAGCGACTGTTAGACCTCTTGTCTAATGGCAGCAATCGCTTTATGGTCGGAGATATTAAGCAATCCATCTACCGTTTCCGTCAAGCAGATCCTCATATTTTTAACCAAAAATTCAAACTCTTTCAAGAAGACCCTAAAATGGGACAACTCATTCTCCTTAAGGAAAATTTTCGTAGCCAGAAAGAAGTTATTGATGCTACCAACAGTCTCTTTAGCCACCTTATGGACGAGGAACTAGGAGACATTACCTATGATGATAGCCACCGCTTATTAGCCGGAAGTTCTCGTCAAAAAATTAGTCAGCCTGAGCATCAGACCGAGTTTCTCATCTATGATACCGATTCGGAGAATCAAGAAAACCAAGAATTAGGAGCTGACCTTGAAAACTCTTCAATGAGCCTTAATGAAGTCAATCTGGTTGCTAAGGAAATCATCTTCCTCCATAATGAAAAAGGAGTAGCCTTTGAAGATGTCACCCTCTTAGTGCCATCACGGACACGAAATGACG
>DIXV01000089.1:23871-30445 GCA_002436115.1 Streptococcus sp. UBA6071
TGACGGCATCCTTGCTACCTTTAGCCAACATGGTATTCCATTGGTAGCAGACGATGGCAAACAAAGCTACCTCACTTCTTTAGAAGTTCAGGTTATGTTGGATACGCTCCGAACAATCAATAATCCCCTTAATGACTATGCTTTAGTCGCCCTTTTGCGATCGTCCATGTTTCGTTTTGATGAAGACGACTTGACACGCCTGTCTTTACAGGTAAGATCTCGTCCTAAACAAGCCAACTTCTACGAAAAGATCGGGCTTGCATTAGCCAAAACTGGCGAACATCCTCAATTAATCACGCCTCAGCTAAAAAATAAACTCCATGCTTTTGACTCTGTCTTTCAAGCATGGCGAACTTCTGCCAAAATCTTAAGCCTCCATGATTTGATTTGGAAAATCTATAATGACAAATTTTATTATGATTACGTGGGAGCCCTGCCTAACGGAGAACAACGTCAAGCCAATCTCTACGCTTTAGCGCTTAGGGCAGATGGTTTTGAAAAAACCGGTTTTAAAGGCCTTTCTCGTTTCATCAACATGATTGACAAGGTCTTAGAAAGCGATAATGATTTAGCTGATGTACCTGTTAGCCTTCCTAAAAATGCTGTTCAACTTATGACCATTCATAAGAGCAAGGGACTCGAATTTAAGTATGTTTTTCTTCTCAATATGGATAGCTCCTTCTTCAGCAATCGGCAAGAAAACAACTCTAGCCTTGTCATCAGTAGGGATAAAGGAGTCGGTATCAAGCTCTTGGTGGACATGAAAAAGGATTTTCAAGAACAGACCCCTCTTCCCCAGCTACGTGTTAGCATGGATACCTTGCCTTATCAAGTTAACCAAAGAGAAGAGCGTCTGGCCACCTTATCTGAAAAAATGCGTCTCCTCTATGTCGCCATGACTCGGGCAGAAACCAAACTATACCTTATTGGTAAAGGGAGCCAAGTCAAGCTAAGCCAACAATTCGACTCTAAAAGCCATTCTGGTTTGCTTTCTCTGGATGTCCGAGAACAACTCAGTTGCTTTCAAGATTGGTTCCTAGCTGTTTCTGAAGCCTTTAGCCAAAGAGAAGACCTCCACTATCAGATTCGTTATTTAACGGCAGAAGAGCTAACTACAGATAAGATTGGTACGCTAAAACAAGATCAGGTGATTCAAGCGGATCAGCTTGCCAACAACCGCCAATCAGAGGATATTGTGCATCTTCTAGACCAGTTAGAGGAGGTTGAACGCCTTAACCAAACCTACCACTCAGCAATTCACTTACCAACCGTCCGAACCCCAAGTCAGATTAAAAAATTCTACCAATCCATCCTTGATGATCAAGGATTAGATATTATGGATGAAGAAAAGGACCATCTTAAAACAGGGGTCACATTTGACTTACCAACCCTAGGTGAAGATAGCAGGCCGTCCAGTCTAGCCATTGGCTCTGCGACTCATGAACTCATGCAACGCATCCCCTTAGATCAACCTTTGACAATTGCATTGCTTAAAAAGAGTCTAGCACATGTTCAAGCAAGTCCAGCTGTCAAAGCTCAAATTAATCTCAATAAAATTCTTGCCTTTTTTGACACTGATCTCGGACAATTCATTCAGGCTCAGCATCTAAATGTTAGACGAGAAGCACCATTTTCCATGCTTATTCGCGATCCTGCTAGTCAGGAGGAATTTGTTGTCCGTGGAATCATTGATGGCTTTGTTAAAGAGACCCATCATATTACCCTTTTTGATTACAAGACAGATAAATATAGCGACCCCCAAATGCTCGCCAGTCGTTACCATAACCAAATGGAACTCTATGCTCAAGCCTTGCGTAAGTCCTACGATATCGAAAAAGTCACTAAACACCTTATCCTTCTGGGAGGAAATACGGTTGAAGTTTTGACTCTGGACAGCAGACCAAAATAATCCCGTTGATCGCATCTCTAAAGAATATAAGAAAAAGACCCCTCGGGGTCTTTAGAAGACGCAAGTTACCAAAACCATGAACTTTCCTTTGGTCTTTCTGCTTCTTTCAGTCCATGAGAGGGATCCATTTTTTCCTGTTCTTTATCTTCTTTAAAAGGGAGAATAGAGGCTAAAATCGTGTAAAGTAGGAGGCTAATGAAGGGATTAGTGAAGCAAAAAACAACAAATAAGACCCTCAGTAGGGACACATTGTAATGAAATTTGCTAGCCAGTCCTGCAAGAACACCTGCAAGAACTCTCTTCTTTCTAGATTTATAAAATTCTCCTTGCATAAAAACCTCTCTTTACGATTGACTTCATTATATGCCTTTTCATCTAAAAATAAAATCAGTCTCCCGACTGATTTTATTTTTAACTATTCTTTAAAGCCGCCTTCAGGTCTTGCACCTTATCCAGTTTTTCCCATGGGAGGTCAATATCCGTTCGTCCCATATGCCCATAAGCAGCTGTTTGACGGTAAATAGGACGTTTAAGGTCTAGCATTTGGATGATTCCAGCAGGGCGAAGATCAAAAACCTTCCGAACAGCAGCTTCCAATTCTGACTCTGTTACGGCAGATGTTCCAAACGTGTCAATACGAATAGACACTGGATGGGCTACACCAATCGCATAAGCTAACTGTACTTCTGCTTTATCAGCTAGGTCAGCAGCTACAATTGTTTTCGCAATATATCTAGCGGCATAGGAAGCTGAGCGATCAACCTTGGTGGCATCCTTTCCTGAGAAAGCTCCTCCACCATGACGAGCGTGGCCTCCATAGGTATCAACAATAATTTTACGTCCAGTCAGACCTGAATCTCCTTGAGGGCCACCAATAACGAATCGCCCCGTTGGGTTGATAAGGTATTTGGTTTCCTCATCTAAGTACTGACTTGGTATGACCACCTTAATTACTTTTTCGATAAGATCTTGCGTAATTTGTTCATTACTTGCTTCAGGATCGTGTTGTGTCGAAATAACAATTGTGTCTACACGCACTGGTTTATTGGTGTCATCATACTCTACAGTAACTTGAGATTTAGCATCTGGCCGCAAATAGGGTAGGGCACCCGACTTACGCAAATCAGCTAACCTCTTGACCAATTTATGACTAAGTGAAATAGGAAGAGGCATAAGTTCTGGTGTTTCATTAACTGCAAAACCAAACATCAACCCCTGGTCCCCTGCTCCAATTGTGTTCAAGGGATCACTGCTTTTGTTTCCACGAACTTCTAAAGACTCGTTAACCCCTTGAGCAATATCTGGAGATTGTTCAACAAGTGATGGGTGCACACCAACCGTCTCTGCTGAAAAACCATAGTCTGTGTTTGTATAGCCGATATCAGCGATGGTATCTCTAACCAAACGGTTAATGTCCACATAAGCTGTCGTTGATATTTCTCCAAAAACATGAACCGAACCCGTATAAACAGCAGTTTCTGCTGCAACATGGGCATCCGGATCCTGCTCCAAAACAGCATCCAAAATCGCATCGGAAATTTGGTCTGCAATCTTATCTGGATGTCCCTCAGATACAGATTCAGACGTGAAAAGTTTACGTTCTGACATAAAAATGTCCCCCTTTTAATGTGTTTCGTGTTAAAAAGTTACAAAGTACTAGCCCTCAGTTAAAGCTTTGAAAAATAGTTGCCTGTCGTAGGTAGCCACACCTATGCTAGACCATTCTTTTTAAGCAACCCTCTAACTAATTACCACCTTTTCGGGACTTATTAACCTCTCTAGTCTAACATGAATTGGATAAAAAGAAAAGGCCTAAAGCCAATCCAAGTTGGCTCTAGGCAAATGCTACAGTATTTTCATAATTGAGTTGAGCTATTTATAAGCCGCAAACAAAGTTTTTTCAGTGCTAATAAGGTATAGCTCCTGATAGCCTGTCTCAAATAACAGCTTAGTAGTTATAGGAAGAATAACTGGATTCATATATCTTTGAATAGATGTCCGTAATCACTGAATTTAGTTCGGAAGTTCCTATCATATTCTCTGGCTTAGTAGGCTTTTGATAAGGAATAGCTTCTGATTCATAACGTACAACAGCTTCAATCTTAGCATCTGTAGTCCCTTCCACCTTACCTTCTATCGTTATTTTGGTAGACATATCACCGGGTTTTTCACCTAGTGTAAGGCTAACTTCTAGCTTGTCTAGCTTACCAAGAGCTTCCTCATAGCTACTTTCTAAACTTGCTATTGACGATTTTATGCTGTCTTTATCCCCTTCATAATGCTCACTGTTTGCGATTGTCTCAAAAGATGTCTTGACCAATTTCTTAATATCCTCTGCACCTAACGTCAAAGTAACATCTGAGCCAGACTTCGCAAAAGCCTTAGCATCTATATTTGAAAGAAAAGTTTTATACGATGCCTCCATCTCTTTTTTTAGGGCAGCATTCTCTTCACCTGACTGCTTAAAGACTTTTTCAAACTCATCATAGACCTCTTGGCCAGCCAATTCTTTAATAGCATCTCCAACGGAGAAGTACTTACCTTCAACGACCTTAGACGATTCCGAGAAATCCACGGATAAACCAGCCGATGTGGTTTGGAATTCTAAAAACGTTGGGATTAATTCTGCATTGATGTAAAGGTCTTCGTTCGCCTTGATAAGATGAGCTTTAGGCGTTTTAAAACCAGCCACTTCAAAACTATTTAGTGTAAAGTCAAAATCTTCTGTACTAGAGTGAATACTCCCTGATATCTTTACATTATCAAAACCATTGTAGGAAATGTCCCCAACATCAAATTTGTCAACCGAAAAAGTAAAATTGGTTGCAATTTCTTTTTGCGCATAATTCTCACTCAAACGACTTAAAAAAAGTGTTTCGGCCGTTTGACCCATCTGTGTATAAGCAAAAATACCACCACCTATTAAAGCAACAGCTGATACTCCACCAACAATTAGTTTCTGTGTTTTATTCATGTTAACCACCTTTTTAATATTTTGAAATAGAAACTTTCTTTTTATAGTATAATACATTTGTGCTTAAATTTCAAGCCCAAATTAAGGGGTTTTTAAGTTTTTTAAAGAAATAAATTCCTTATTTAACTTTTGATGTCTTTTTAGGAATGATTTCTCATCTTAGACCTCATATCTTATTCTCGTTAGGGGGACTTATCTGTAGTGAAAACTTCCTCTTGATGTCATTATACGCTGTAGCATTTTGGATGAACAACACGATTAGGATAACAGAAAACCCCTGCTTAAACAGGGGCTCAATCATATGTTGTCTGACAAATAATTGTTATTCTGGGAAACTTTCTTAAGCTTCGATTTCAGTTACCATACCTGAACCAACAGTCCGGCCACCCTCACGGATTGAGAATGTTGTTCCTTGTTCTACGGCAATTGGGTGGATAAGTTCTACAGTAATAGTCACGTTATCTCCTGGCATTACCATTTCAGTACCTGCTGGTAATTCAATTGAACCTGTAACATCAGTTGTACGGAAATAGAATTGTGGACGGTAGTTGTTAAAGAATGGTGTGTGACGTCCACCTTCTTCTTTAGTTAAGATGTAAACTTCACCTTTGAATTTAGTGTGTGGGTTGATTGAACCTGGTTTTGCAATAACTTGACCACGTTCGATTTCATCACGTTGAACACCACGAAGCAAAATACCAACGTTGTCTCCAGCAAGTCCTTCATCAAGTTGCTTACGGAACATTTCAACACCAGTAACAATCGCTTTAGTTGTTTCTTCTTTAATACCAACGATTTCAATTTCATCGTTAACACGAACAGTACCACGATCAATACGTCCTGAAGCAACAGTACCACGACCAGTAATTGAAAAGACATCTTCAACTGGCAACAAGAGTGGTTTGTCAGTGTCGCGTTCTGGCTCTTCGATGTACTCATCAACAGTGTTCATCAATTCCATGATGATGTCTTCAAAAGCAGCATCACCTTCAAGTGCTTTAAGAGCTGAACCTTGGATAACTGGAAGGTCATCACCTGGGAAATCATATTCTGACAAGAGGTCACGGATTTCCATTTCAACCAATTCAAGCAATTCTTCATCATCAACCAAGTCAACCTTGTTCATGAAGACGATCAAGTGTTTAACACCAACCTGACGTGAAAGCAAGATGTGCTCACGAGTCTGTGGCATTGGTCCGTCAGTTGACGCTACTACGAGGATAGCTCCGTCCATTTGAGCAGCACCAGTAATCATGTTTTTAACGTAATCCGCGTGTCCTGGGGCATCAATATGGGCATAGTGACGTTTTTCAGTTTCGTACTCAACGTGTGCAGTGTTGATAGTAATCCCACGTTCACGTTCTTCTGGTGCAGCATCGATTGAAGCATAGTCTTTTGCTTGGTTAACTTGTGATGGAAGACGACGTGCCAATACAGTCGTAATCGCTGCAGTCAAAGTAGTTTTTCCGTGGTCGACATGACCAATAGTACCAATGTTAACGTGTGGTTTACTACGGTCGTATTTTTCTTTTGCCATTTGAGTAAAAGCCTCCAATAAAATATATTTTATAGATAGACAGTAGGCATACAGTCTAACTTTACCTTACTATTCTAACCAAATTCTTAGTAAAATGCAAGTCTTTTAACACTTTTTTGGAGACTTTATTCTGTCCTGCGTCTCAAATAGGGCT
>DIXV01000089.1:30657-32880 GCA_002436115.1 Streptococcus sp. UBA6071
CTCAAATAGGGCTTTCATTTTCTTGATATGCCATTTTTTCATCTAAAAAAGCCTATTGCTAGGCTTTTTATCTTCCTAAGATAGCTAATTTCTGCCTTATATCTTCAATGGGGAATTACCCTGAATTTCGTAAGCCAGTTGCTACTCCATTAATGGTTGTATGAATCAATTTTCTCACTTCATCTTCAGGTACTCCGTTTCGGATACGCTTGATCAGTTCAATCTGTAAATAGTTAAGGATATTAAAGTAAGGCATGCGATACTCTAAGCTCGCCTTAAGAAACGTGTTATCTGCTAACAACTCTTCTTCTCCTTCAATGGCTAAAATGACATTCTTAGTTAATTGCCACTCATCCAAAATAGTATTGAAGACATCACGCACCTCTTCACTGCTACAAAGCTGTGTGTAGTTGAGAGCGATGTTCATATTAGACTTAGACAGAACCATATCAACATTTGACAAAAGGGATCTAAAGAAGGGCCAATTCTTATACATCTTTTTAAGATGCTTGAGATTCTTTTCATCCTTATCAATAAAATGTTTAAAACTTGAGCCAACGCCATACCAACCAGGAAACATAATCCGATTTTGTGACCATGAGAAAACCCAAGGAATCGCACGTAGACCACCAATATCGGTAATGGTTTTTCTGGCGGCTGGCCGAGAACCTATGTTTAGCTTTGAAATTGAGCGAATCGGACTGGCTTCTGAGAAATAGTCATAAAAATGAGGGTTTCCAAAAACAAGATCGCGATAAATACGATTACTATCGGCAACAATCTCATCCATGATGTTTTCGTAATCACGAGAAGAACTGATATCACTCGCATTCGTTGTCACCATACGGTCAATCGCTGCAGATACGAGCATTTCAAAATTGAAATAAGCCGCATCTTTGTTACCGTACTTACTGCCAATGACTTCCCCTTGTTCAGTTAAACGTAGGCGATCATTGATTGAGCCTAAGGGCTGAGAAGTAATGGCATCAAAGGTTGGGCCGCCTCCGCGACCAACTGTTCCTCCGCGACCGTGGAAAAAGGTAATCTTGACACCAAATTCATCACCGATTTTGCTTAAATCTTGCTGGGCTTTGTAGAGGGTCCAACCTGAAGAGAGATAGCCTCCATCCTTGTTAGAATCCGAATACCCCAACATGATTTCTTGGTAGTTATTTTTGGAAGCTATCCATTTTTTGACGATAGGGAGTTGCAGATAGCCCCTCATAATCTGATTCGCATTTTCCAAATCTTCTATTGTCTCAAATAAAGGAACGATCTGTACCTGGGCTCTCGTACGATCTATCAAGCCAACTTCTTTTAGCATGATGGCTAATTCTAACATATCCGAGATACTCTCTGTATGTGAGATGATGTTCTGCTTGATGACCTCATCACCCAGCTTATTTTTAAGCTCACGTGCCGTTTGAAAAATTTCTAGCTCTGTTTGGAGGAGCTCTGATTTGTCAATATGAGTTGCCGATAGGATACGTGGGTCCTCTTCAAGTTGCTTAAGTAAGAGTTTGACCTTTTCTTCTTCGGATAGGTTAGCATAGTCAGGCTCAATATTAGCAGAAGCGAGTAGTTCAGCAACACATGCCTCATGAACAGAGGAGTCTTGACGCATGTCAATAGAAGCCAAGTAAAAGCCAAAAACTTCCACCGCCTCTAAAACTTCTGTAAATTCACCCGTAATAAGACTTTCTGCCTGGTTCTCAAGCAAGGATTCCTTAATTAAAATTAAATCATTCTTAAACTGCTGAGCATTGGCATAACGGGGTGTTACGTCTCGGTTTTCCAAGAGATAGGTCTTCGTGTTTTGAACCTTTTCTCGAATATGGTAAAAGGCTCGTCGATAAAGTTCTTTCTCTCGATAAATAGAGCTATCTCCAGATTGATTAGCCATCTCTAACACAGCCTGACTTGTCTTAACAAAGCTAGTTGAGAGTGAGAAATTACGATAAAGCTGATGGAGTTTCTCATCATAATAATCCATAATCACTTGGCATTGAGATGTCGCAGACAAGGTCAATGTTTCTGCTGTCACAAATGGGTTGCCATCACGGTCACCGCCAACCCACATTCCCATAGTAATCGGACGCGGGTTCTTGAGTTCAATTCCTTTTTCTGCAGCCAAACGCTTGTACTCTGTCATCAGATTGGTAACAGCCTTAATCAATGAGATGTCATAGTAAGACATAACATTTGTGATTTCATTGGTTACCT
>DIXV01000012.1:0-4573 GCA_002436115.1 Streptococcus sp. UBA6071
ATCAGCAATATTATATCTAATACCAAATATAGCGTCCATCAAAATAGTATTATTATGATAACGTAAATTAAGATTAGTCCCATCAGATCGGAATCCTAATTTATCTAAAGTACTACTAGAAGCTGTATTACGAATGGAAGAAAATTGGGAAATACCATTGTAATTATACTTCATGCTATCATTACCTGTCTGAGCATTGAGGCGTTCAAGTCGGAAAAAATCAGTTTCATTGCCTTTAGCTGTCTTGACCAAGCTTGTTATTTCCCCCATGTCTTGACTATAGTTTTGACGGGAAGGAAAATTCCACTCCTCGCTCAAACCATTGACTTGATAATGGCTATTGAGACCTACCTCAAATAAACTAAAACAAAAGATAGCTATAGCTAGATGGTGGAAACTTATTTTTTTAGCAATAAAAAGGACTGAAATGATAAAATAAGCCACTAGGAATTCTAAACTGATTAAAAAGTTAATAGAAGCTAAGAAGCTATAATGCTGTCTATAAAGATAAGTCAAACAGCCTCCTAGGATAAGGAAAGCAAAGGGGAAAAGGAGCTGCTTCAATGATAGTTCTCTTAATCTTGTTAAGCTTTCTGCTGCCATTAAAATGAGTAAGAGGGAAAACAACCAGCTATAACGATGTAGAAACATATTAGGTGCATGCATCCCCTGCCAAAATAAGTCGAGTGGCTCAAGGTAAAAGCTTGCAATCATTAGAACAAGGAGCAGAAAATAAGAGACTTTAACTTGCCACTTAATAGATCTCAGGGTAAAGAAAAGCAGTGTTAAAATAAGAGGGATGATTCCAACATAAATCATTGGGATAGCCCCAAATTTTGTTGTGTCATAACTACCAACTAGATTTTTAGCAAAGAGATCCAACCACCAAGAGTCCTCTGTTTGAAGCTGAGAAATTTTTGTTAGGGTTTCTCCATGAGTCCTCAGGTCTAGAAGAGTCGGTAAAATCATGACCAGGCTTGTAAGTGCAGATAAAAGTGATACGACTATAAAATCGAGTAAAGTTCTGACTCGCTGTTTAAAGTCCCAACTTAATTGAACCAAATAATACAGGGCAAGGAAAATAGCCATCATATAGCCAAAATAATAATTCTGTATAAAGAGGGTTGTCAAGCTAATGTAGTAAAGCACTCTTCCTTGACCGGTAACTAAGCGGTGAAGGCCTAAGATAATCAAAGGAGCTAGTATAAAAACATCCAACCACATGTTAATTTCCAATTGACTAACAGCAAAACTCATTAATGAGAATGCGCTAGACAAGGTTAGTAGAAAAAACGGAGTCAACTTGTTGTAAATTTTGTGTAAAGAAAAGAATGTTGACAACCCTATCAACCCAAATTTAATCAATGTAAAGATGTAAAGGGCATCGGGCATAGACTCTAAATTGAAAAAAAAGACAAAAGGGGATAGAAAGCTGCCTAAATAATAACTTATCAGCGCGTAAAAATTTAAACCAATCCCGCTTGTAAAGGTGTAAAAAAGGCTTCCATCCCCATGTAAGGCGTCTCTTAAGCGTGTACTAAAAATAACATACTGATGAAAGCCATCACTAGCAAGAATTGTTTTGTCACTCCCCCAGAAAATCCCTTTGATAAGTAAAATAAAGAGCATAATGAGTAAAGGGAGTGTAAAGGCTAGGAGATACCAGACCCCATTCTTCAGATTTGTTTTGTTTTTTGTCATTGATTTCACTACCTTAAAAGGAGTTGAGATGAGGAAATCATTTTGATGTTCATCTCACTCCATTTGAGAGTTATTTCCAAAGTTCTTGGACCTTAGCTTGTACATCTTTGTTTTCCAAAAATTCATCATAGGTTTCACCAATTCGGTCGATAACGCCATTTTTTGAAAGAACAATGATGTGGTTGGCTAGGGTTTGAATAAATTCATGATCATGACTGGCAAAGATAATAGACTCTTTGAAGGTTTTTAGCCCATCATTCAAGCTAGAGATAGACTCCAAGTCCAAGTGATTCGTTGGATCATCAAGGATTAAGACATTCGACTTAAGAAGCATAAGCTTGGAGAGCATCACGCGCACTTTTTCCCCTCCAGAAAGAACATTAACGGATTTATTAACTTCATCTCCTGAAAAGAGCATTCGGCCTAAGAAACCTCTGAGGAAGGTGTTGTCATCTTCACCTTTACTAGCAAACTGACGTAACCAGTCAAGGATAGACTCACTACCAGAAAAATCTGTGCTATTGTCCTTGGGCAGATAAGATTGAGAGGTTGTTACGCCCCATTTAATAGTGCCTTCGTAGTCAATATCTCCCATGATTGCTCGGATTAAAGCTGTGGTTTGCAGGTCATTTTGACCAATCAAAGCCGTTTTATCTCCTGGTCTTAGAATAAAGCTAACATTTTCAAAAACCAATTCTCCATCTATTTTGACAGATAAATTTTCGACCGATAGAAGGTCGTTGCCAATTTCACGTTCAGCCTTAAAATTAATGAATGGATACTTGCGACTAGAAGGGACAATTTCTTCCAAGACAATCTTGTCCAACATTTTTTTCCGAGAAGTTGCCTGTTTAGATTTTGAGGCATTAGCAGAAAAACGAGCTACGAAATCTTGGAGTTCTTTAATTTTCTCTTCAGCTTTGCTGTTTCGGTCAGATTGAAGCCTTGCTGCTAACTCTGAGGATTCTTTCCAAAAATCATAGTTACCCACGAAAAGTTTAATTTTCCCAAAGTCTAAATCAGCCATGTGAGTACATACTTTATTGAGGAAATGACGGTCATGGGAAACAACAATCACCGTATTTTCAAAATCAATGAGAAAATCTTCTAGCCAATTGATAGATTGAATATCTAGGCCATTAGTAGGTTCATCAAGTAGGAGCACATCAGGTCTCCCAAAAAGAGCCTTGGCTAAAAGAACTTTAACCTTGTCACTGTTTGCAAGATCGCTCATATTTTGGTAGTGAAGCTCTTCAGGAATGTTGAGGTTTTGTAAAAGCTGTGCTGCTTCACTCTCGGCTTCCCAACCACCAAGTTCTGCAAAAACACCTTCTAACTCAGCAGCACGAACGCCATCTTCTTCTGAGAAATCTTCTTTCAGATAAATAGCATCTTTTTCTTGTATGACTGTGTAAAGCTGTTTATTTCCCATCAATACAACATCAATAACACGTTCTTCTTCATAGTCAAAATGATTTTGACGCAGAACAGAAAGACGTTCATTAGGCCCCAAGGAAATATGACCTGTTGTTGGTTCAATATCACCTGCTAAAATTTTGAGAAAAGTAGATTTACCTGCACCGTTAGCGCCAATTAAACCGTAAGTGTTGCCAGCTGTAAACTTGATATTAACGTCATCAAAAAGTTTACGACTGCTGAAACGTAATGAAACATCTGATACTGTAAGCAATATGATTCTCCTAAAAGTTATAGTCTCTTCATTCTACAAGAAAATACTCTTTTTTTCAAATATTCCTACGTGTCTATCCCAAGTTTTTTTGAAAAATGATATAATGAGAATAATTGAGAACCAAGGAGAGAAATATGAGCAACCCTATTATTCTAACAGGTGACCGTCCGACAGGAAAATTGCATATTGGTCATTATGTTGGAAGTCTTAAAAATCGTGTCAGCTTGCAAAATGAAAACAAATACAAATTATTTGTTTTTTTAGCAGATCAGCAAGCTCTGACAGATCACGCCAAAGATCCAAAGACTGTCCGTGATTCTGTTGGGCAAGTTGCTTTGGACTATTTAGCAGCGGGCCTTAATCCAGAACGGTCAACGATTTTTATTCAAAGTCAGATTCCTGAATTAGCAGAGTTAACCATGTATTACATGAATTTAGTTTCTCTGGCTCGGTTAGAGAGAAATCCCACGGTTAAAGCAGAGATTTCTCAAAAAGGTTTTGGGGAATCCATCCCTACAGGCTTCTTGGTCTATCCAATTTCTCAAGCAGCTGACATTACAGCCTTTAAAGCGAATTATGTTCCTGTGGGTTATGATCAAAAACCAATGATTGAGCAGACCCGTGAAATCGTACGTTCCTTTAATCATACCTATGGGACAGATGTTTTAGTTGAACCAGAGGGGATTTTTCCAGCTAATGAAACAGCTGGTCGTCTTCCTGGTCTTGATGGAAATGCTAAAATGTCGAAATCTTTGGGGAATGGCATCTACTTAGCAGATGATTTTGAGATTGTACAGAAGAAAGTGATGTCTATGTACACAGACCCTCACCATATTAGAATTGAAGATCCAGGTAAGATTGAGGGAAATATGGTTTTCCATTATCTGGATGTTTTCGGAGATGAGAATGATGCTGAAAAAATTGCTGAAATGAAGGCTCATTACCAACGTGGTGGTTTGGGAGATGTCAAAACCAAACGGTATCTTTTAGAAATTTTGGAGAGGGAGTTGGCACCGATTAGGAAACGTCGCTTGGAGTTCTCTAAAGATATGGGAGAAGTTTATCGTATGCTAGAAAAAGGAAGTGACAATGCTCGACAAGTAGCCGCCGAGACCCTAGACCAAGTAAAAGATGCCATGGGACTTAATTATTTTAAATAAGTCAAATCAGATATTTGCTGAT